>DATBND010000397.1:0-8469 GCA_036554505.1 Actinomycetota bacterium
ATCCAGGTCGGATGCAAGGACCTCCGCGGCGAGCGTCTTGCCCGTGCCGCTCTCTCCGGCGAACAACGCCGTGACGCCGAGGCCGCGCTCGCCGCGCGCGGCGAACCCCCACCGTTCGTACACTTCCGCCCGGTGACGGACCTGCCGGGCGATGTCGCGCAACATCTCGATCTGCCCGGGCGGAAGCACGAGGTCGTCCCACCCTGCATGAGTGTCGACGCGCTCGGCGAGCCCTCCGAGCGGCGTCCGCGTTCGCTGCCGGCACAACCTGGCGATCGACGCGGGGAGGTCCGATGGCGTCGTCGCGCGCGCGAGAAGCTCCCGCGCCGCACCCTCGACGGCACCGACGCCGAGGCGATAGTGCTGAGTGACGTCGTCGATTGCAGTCCCCAGCCCGCCGTTTGCCTCGGACGCAACCGCGTCGAGCCCGAGGGCCTCGAGCCAGATCACCTTCTGCTCCGACGGCGAAGGCCATCCGATGGAGCCATGCAGCTCGTCGCGTCCCTTGACCTGCACGCCGGTGCGAGAGCCGGTCAGCAAGACGACGGGGGCCACGAGCCCGTCGATCAGGGCGCGCAACGTCTCGTCTCCGGCTCCTTCTCCGTCGAGCACGGGCAGCTCGTCCGCCAGCAACGCGGAGCGATCGATCAGACGGCCGACCGCGGCGAGATCGGGCCCCGGTGGTGGAAGTGCGTCTCCACGGATGAACGTGGCGTGTCGTCCGAGGACCGCGCCGATGTAGCGGGCGGCAGCGTGTACCGCGGCGACGTCTCGACCCTCGAGTCGAACGAGCATACGAGCATGCGCTCCCGCGACCGTTCGGGCGAGGTCCTCCGCGACGACTCGTTGCGACGGCGCCAGACCCGGCCCTCCACTGCTCTCCTCGCGGATCCCGCGAAGACGCTCGTCGAGCGCCGTGATGCCGACCAGGTAATGGAGCACCGACTCGTCCAGCCTCAGTGCGCGCGTCGCGAGTGTGTCGCTGCGGTCGAGGTCCACGAGTTGCCACCATCGCAGCGGCGACGCCGGCGCCAGCGCGTCCCAATGTCCCCCGGGCAACGCGGTGAGCAGCAGGCCAAACGTCGGCCGGGGGTCCTTGGTTCCGTTCATCTCGGCGACGAGGCGGGCAAACGATCCGTCCAGCTCGACCCCCGCGGCGGTTACCACGACGCGTCGCTCGAAAGCGGACAACGACATCACGGCAGCGAGCCGGTCGAGTGGCGTGTCGGCGGCCGTCCCCGGAGCCGCGTGCACGTCGTCCGATGCCATCTCTCGCCCGGCATGATGAGACTCGAGCAGAGCACGCACCTCCGCTATCTCCGCGACGAGGGGCGCCGGACGATCCACCACGCGGGGTTCCCCTCCTTCACGGGTCACGCCGGCACCAGCAGCGACTGCGTCGGGTCGAACACGGGAGTGCGGCCCTTTCGGTCGACGAGCACGCTCTCGACTCCGTCGACGATGAGACGCACCCACTGATCGCCTTCGGGGACCTGCCCCATCGCAAACGTGAGCGTGGAGGTGGGGGTCGTTCGAGGATCGGCAGATGCGGTCTCGCCGCCAAGGCTGAGGGTGGCCTTTTGCGACGGCCGGACCTGCGGGCTGACGTCCAGCGTCACCGACACGCGGCCACTCGCGGGATCGCGCTGGATCGACTGAGGAGGGAGATGCGGCACCGGGGCCAGCATGAGAGCGGCCACGTTGGTGTCGATCGGTGGTCCTCCGCCCGGAGGTATGAGCCGGGCCGTGACCGTGTAGAGCCCGGCGGGCCAGTCCTCCTGGGCTCCAGCCCCGGAAGGGATCGTGATGTCGATGCCCGAAGGATCGTCGTTGGCCCCCACCACGATCGTGTGCGGCGACTCGAGCAGCCGGTGCGACAGGCGCACCATGACCGACGACCCCGCGAGGTGGTGGCCTTCCAGCCGAACCGGCTCCGACAACCGTGCCGCCGGTTGCGCGAACTGTGGCACCACCCTCTCGACCGTCGGAAAGGGCGGAACGAGGCTCGGCTCGACGACCACGCCCCTGTCGCGCTCGGTGATCGGATCGACACGTCCGCGGGAGAGGACGGGTAGCGCGTTCTTGGCGGGCTTGGTCGATTCGATCAGCACGACCGACACGAGGTACGCCGCCGACGGCCGGTAGTGGGTTTGCAGCGCCGACCACAGCCGGGACATGCCCTCGGAATCCATGGGCTCGGGCGTGACCGTCACGGCCTCGACCTGATCGGCGAGGTCGGCCGCGGCGAGCGCCTGGAAGGCCGGCGGGAGGATCGACGGGCCAAGGGGGCTGGGGTCCAGCGCGGTTCGGATGGACGCGCGGTCCAGCACCGGACGTTCGTGCAAGAGGTGCATCGCGTAGCCCAAGAGGATCTCCGCGTGGAAGTCCGCGCTTCCGTAGGCCGTCAACAAGTAGTGCAGGTCGAGCGCGAGCGGAGGATTGGTCGCGCGCGCGCCGTCGGGGCCGTATGACGGCAGCGCCGCGTTCCTCCAGCCGGGGTTGGGGCTCACCCGGTAGAGAAAGAGGTTCAGCGACGGTCCGGCGTCGGGATCGTCGAGCTTGATGGTGTCGGGCCCCACCGCAGTGACCTTCACGGAGCCGATGGGAACGCCGACGTCCACCATCCCGTTGTCGAGGATGTTGCGAAGGACCGCGCTAACCGCTCCTATCGCGAGCGGGCTGCTCATCGCGGCGCTCGCTTGCCGCGCAAGTACTCGGACAACGACGGTCCCTCGTGCGTCTTCCCCGGCGCCGCGTCCACATGGGCACGCGGCGGTGTCGTCTCGACGAGGCCGGCGCGTACCTCCACGCGCCCGATGTGTACGACGACCGGCTGCTCGTCGGGCGTGCGTCCGGCAACAACGGGCGCGGGCGGCGCCGACATCGCGGCGACCACGGGGGCCGCGCGCACGGGACGCGCGCGAGCAACGGTGGAGGGCGTGGGACTCTGGGTGGGACGGTCGCGTGAGGGCGGCGAGACCTGATCGCGATCGTGTGCGACGGGGGCGCTCGCGCGCGAATGGGCCGCGGCGCGCCCCGGTCCCGCGGCCTCACGCGCACCGGACCGCTCGACCGGGACGGCCGGCTCGGCGGCTCGGAGCGCGGTCCCCTGCTCGTGAACGGGGCGACCAGACGGCGCTTGCGAGCGACCGTCGTCGACGGTTCGCGGTTCGGCGACGACAACGGCCGGCACTTCCTTGGGCGGCGGGAGTGCGGTCCTTTCGTCATTCGCTCGCGGCCGCTCGCCGCGATCCCCCGTCACGCGTCCGGGCTCGCGCCCGGCGGGGAGACCCGTCACCGCGGCGGCGGTCCCGGGGTCCTCCGCGTCGCGCGGCGCAACGTCTGCGCGCTCGAAGCGCGCGGGCAGCCGTGGCCGGGCCGTGCCTCCTTCGCCTTTGGCGCGGGCCGCGATCCTGTCGAGGAAGTCGCTCACGCCGGGCTCTCCGTGACGAGGGCGAGATAGGTGGCGCGACGCCGATCGCTCAAGGCGAGGACCTCGGACTCCGTCCATCCGTACACGCGCGCGAGCAAGTCGACTTCGTTGAGCAGACGTCTCGCACGTACGTCGATCTCGTCCCAGACGAACCGAGGAACGTCGAGATCGACGACGAAGCGCTCGACGCAAGCCGGGCACTCGACCTCGATCAGCAGGTCCGCGACCGGATCGGCGGCGGCCATCGCGTCGACGACCGCGGCGCGAAGCCGGTCCGGCGCTTCGGTCACCGGTATCTCGCCCCTGTCGTGGCCGGGGGCCTCGATCCGCAGGATGCAGCGCCGGAGGAGCTCAGCGGTCACGTCATCCGACGAGAGCGCGGCCGCTACGTCACGCGTCGTCGGCGTGCGCCACTCGGCTCGAAGGCCGCCGACCTCTACGGGAGCGACAGGAGCGGAGCTTTCGCCAAGCGCGCACACAGCGGCCGCGTCGGCGACGAGCTCGGCGCGCTCCCCGCATGCGGGGCAGGCCGCGACCGCCTCTAGGGAGTCTCCGTCGAGCTCGCGCCGGAGACGAAGCACGAGCTCGTCGCGGCGCCCGAGCGGTAGGTCCAGGAGGGCGTCTTCGTCACGCTCCGGGTCGGCCGCGTGTGCGAGCGTCACGGCGCGATCGACGGGGTCCATGGACCCCGTCCGCTCCCACAGGTCGATCAGAGCAGACGAATCAAGGGTCGTCACGGCCGCTAGGGCTCGCTGAAGACCGGCTCGCTCGGCTCGGGCACCTCGTAGTCGCGCTCCCAACCCTCGTGCTCGAGCTTGAGGGTCTGGATGGCGACGGCGTTCGCGTTCGCGTCCAGGTCGGGCAACGCCTGGTACTCACTGACCCACGCGCGGTAGATCTTGTACGCGAGCACTACCTGTCCGGCCTCGTTGTAGACCTCGATGCTGAGATCCTTGCGGAAGTCCTTCAGCGAGACCTCCGCCCCCAGGCCCGACCCGAAGTTCCAGACCTTGTTCGCCCATCCCTCGAACTCGGTGTCGTGCGTGACCCCTCGCTCGAGCGTGATCGGCTCGTACTTCGACCGGCCCGGCGACTTCCGGCTCGTAGACGGATCGCCACCCACGCGATGCTCGACGACCTCGGTCGTCCTCTTCAACGCGCCTACCTTGCTGACCCCGGCAACGTAGCGGCCATCCCACTTCACGCGGAACTTGAAGTTCTTGTACGGATCGAACCGCTGCGCGTTCACGGTGAACTGAGCCATCACGCGCCTCCTGTCTGACCTGCAAGCTGTTGCAGCTTCACGACCACGAACTCGGCAGGCTTCAGAGGAGCGAATCCGACGAGGATGTTGACGATGCCGAGGTTCACGTCGTCGGGCGTCGTCGTCTCCTTGTCGCACTTCACGAAGTACGCCTCCCGCGGAGTGGTCCCGGCGAACGCTCCCTGACGGAAGAGCGTGTTGAGGAACGCGCCCACGTTCAGCCGGATCTGTGCCCACAGCGGCTCGTCGTTCGGCTCGAACACGACCCATTGCGTCCCTCGGTACAGCGAAACCTTCAGGAACAGGGCGGTCCGCCGGACGGGGAGGTACTTCCATTCGGACGCGAGCCGGTCGGAGCCCTCGCGTGTGCGCGCCCCCCATATGACGCGTCCTGCCCCGGGTGCGCTGCGAAGGCAATTAACCCCAAGCGGGTTCAGCAGCCCGATGTCCCCATCGGTGAGAGGCACGGCCAGCTCGGCTACCCCATTCAGAGTTGCATCGAGGCCCGCAGGGGCCTTCCACACGCCTCGCGTCGCATCGGTGCGAGCGATGACCCCCGCCACGACGCCCGAGGGGGCGAACTCCGCGATCTGCCCGTCCCGTAGGGGATCGATCTGTTTGACCCGCGGGAAATACAGCGCCGCGTTTCGGCTCGGGGGCACGCCGGCGGCGCCCGTCACCGCGGTCGCCCGCGTGGTCCACGTGGACGGCGGATCCAGGATGAAGATCGCGTCGCGCTCGACCGCGTAGGCGAGCGTGTTGTCACGCACGCTGTCGTCGACGTCCTGCGTCGCGCTGTAGGGCGGGATCACGATGAGGTTTACGAGGTCGGCCTCCTCCAACGCGTAGAGGCCCTCTTTCGCGTCGCGAAGGCCGCCGCCCTCGGTGTACTGATTGGGGCCCGGAGGCGCACCGTTGTCGCCCCCCGCCGCGGCGACGTCCGCCTCCTCCCCAGGGAGGACGGTCGGCGCCGTCGCGACTCGCACCAACGTCGAGCTTTGCGCGAGCACGTTGCCCACGTAGCGCGGATGGGTAGCCTCGAAGGAGACGTTGCGGAACACCTCGACCTTGTCGGTCGCGTCGTCCGTCACCGTCAGGTTGAACAGAGTTGCGTCCGGAGGGTCCGTTGGCTTGACGTCATGGTCGATCGTCGCGAGGAGCCTCGATCCCCACGCTCCGGGAGACGCCGCCTCCAGCTGCAGGGGGTCCGGAGCTCCCACGTCCAGGGTCGCGGTATCGGAATCCGGACCGTTGTGCACGCGAACGACGATCGCCGTGGCGCCTCCGTTGCGATAGAAGTCACGCACCGAGTAGCCGAGGGCGCTCTCCCTCCAGAGCCCTCCGAAGATTCGTTCGAAGTCCGCGTAGGACGTGATCGTCGTCGCTGTGTTGACGGGACCTCGCATCGCTCGACCGACGAATGCGGTGATCGACGTCGCCACTCCGGTGATCGTCCGAACGCCGCTTGGGACCTCTTCGACGTACACGCCGGGGTAAGTCAGTGTGCTTGGCATCGAACCTCCTCCTCGCGAGCCGTCAACGCTCTCCTCCGTCCGTCACGCCTGCGTCACGAGTCCGTCAAGGTGTAGTTGGAGCTCTGCCCACCGCGGAGGACCGTCGTCAACCATTCGTCGACGACCGCGAAGAGCTCGTCGCGCGACGCGGTGACGATCGAATCGGTTTCAGGACGGTAGAGGTCGGACGACCATGTGATGCGCGCGCGTAAGGTCTCGTCGCCGTCCTCCGTCCACGCGCGTATCACCAAGACGGCGGCGCTCTCGCGCGTCGGGGCTCCCATCCAGCCCAGGATGAGAGCCCGCCGTCACGGGTTCGTCTCTAGGTCGTCAAAGGTTCGACGAGCGCCCGCATGCGCCCGGACGGCGTCACGCCGAGCTGCTCGCGGAACAAGCGCTCGCACAGGCGGTATTGCCGAATCGCCTCGCCGGGGTTGCCTTCCACGAGATGGATCCGGACGAGCAAACGGTGTGCACTCTCTCTAAGGGGCTCGGCGACGGCGGCCGCCTGCGCCGCTTCGATCGCCTGACCCACCTTGCCCTCGGCGAGGAGGCGTTCTCCCAGAGCCTCCAGCGCGTGGAGTCGCAGCTGGCGAAATCGCTCGCGCTCCATGACGGCCCATTCGTCGTACCAATCCGGCAAGACGTCGCCACTGAGCGCCCGAGTGATGCCTGCAGGGTCGTCGCATCCGTCCGATCCGGAGAGGAGCGCCTGGGCGAGCGCGGTCGAGTCGCGCAGGTCCACCGTCACCTCGCGCGCGAGCTCGATGCGCCCGTTGCTGCCGCCGACGACCTTGAAGCCCGGCTGGTTGAGCCGCCACAGAGACGACCGCAGGCTTGCCGCGGCGCGCTCTTCCGGCGCGTCGAGCCAGAGCGCTCCGGCGACGTACACCCGCAGCATCGGATGGTCGTGCAATGCGAGAAAAGCCACCAGTCGTTGGATGCCCACGGGCAGACCGACGGTGGTCCCGTCACACGACAACTCGAAGGAGCTCAGGAGCGAGACCCGTATGTTCGAGGCCAACCGGTCGCCCGGCCGGGCGGAGGCCTCGGCTCCCCTGAGCGCGGCCATGCTCAGCGCCCTTCCCGCTCAAGCGCCCGCGTCGTGCCTCGATCGCGCCTCGAGCAGCGCGTCGAGGGGGACCTCTTCACTGAAGCCTTTCGTCACTCGCCCCTTCGCGCGAAGAAAAGTACTTCGCGAACTACGCGCCGGTCAATACCGACCACCCCGCGCGCGAAGGGAGCGCTTATGGGCGTGGGGGCGCGGGTGGGGCGGCGGGCGCGCCCGGGCCGGGCGGACGGAGCGTGAACTGGGCGATGACCTCGTCTCGATCGTCGACGTTTCTGAAGTACACGACGAAATGCGCGACCACGTAGCTCCTTCCGCCCGGATCCCTGAACAGAGACGCGAACTGAGGATGCGCCATCAGGACCCTCGTGAGGTGATCCGTCAGATCGCTCTGGGTCCTGACCACGGGGATCGCTCCGAGATCGATGTCGGCCGGAGCCCCTCCTGCCCCCCGGATCTGCACGCGGGCCACGTTCGACCCCAGTATCTCGATCGGATACCGGACGGCCGGAGAGCTCGCCGCGATCTGCGGCGCATAAGGAGTCGCGAGACGCTGCCGCAGCCGTCGTGTCGCAGCGCGTCGCTGGGCCGGGTTGCCCGTCCGGGCTTGTTCGAAGTCGGTGTGGAACCCTGCGCTCCCGAGCACCGCGGCGAGAAGGTCGTTCGGATCGGTCGGCCCCATCCTCACGGCTTCGAGCAGCTGCGCGGCATAGACGTCCTGCAGCCGGCCGCCGAGCTCTTGCTGTAGCTCGGCTTCGGGCGTGTGCTCCTGCGGCCCGCGCCCGGCAACCACCAGCCTGGCGGTCTCTCGATCCTGCAAGGCGTGCGCGTACTCGTGCAGCAGATTCGGCATCACCACGGCCGCGGCGTTGTCGTCGGGCACGGGCCTCACGTGCATCAGGTTGTAGCCATAGTCGTACCTGGCAACGGCCGCTCCGGGCGGCTGGTCGAACCTGATGATGACGTTGCCCCATCGAATGTCCATGAGGAGCCGGCTCATCGTGCTGAGGACCGCCCGGACGTTGGCGTTCGTCGAGACCAACCACGGGTCACGTTTCCCCGGCCCTGCCAGCAAAGCTTCGATGGCCGTTCCGGCCCGCTCCATGAACGCCACGACGCGATCGACAGCGGCTCGGTCGGCCGGCAACACGCTTTGCCGAGGGTCCGTGACGCGCGCCGCCGGCGGGGA
>DATBND010000411.1:0-14084 GCA_036554505.1 Actinomycetota bacterium
GACGGTGAGTCGTCGAGGTTCATGCTCGTTCCGGCTCTGGCCGAGTCGTGGGACGAAGCGCACGACAACCGCGCGCTGATAGGGATGGTCGGCTACGAGCCGTGGCATCTCGGCATGATCGGCAAGGGGGCCGAGACACCGGGAGGTGACAAGGACGACGCGGTGTGGCTCGATCGCGACGACAACCAGTGGATATCGAACGCTGATCACTACAGGCTTCCGTATTCCATCCTCGAGACCGGCGGACTGGAGGCCGACCTCGCCGAAACGGACGCGGCGGACGGACGGATCGACGGGGCGTGGCGCGACAACGAGATCCTCGAGGACATCACCCGGATCGAAGAGGTCCCGGGCTTCATGACCTTCCAGACGCGCGCGATCGAGAACCTCATCACCGAGGAGGGTTACGGAGACGACCGGATCACCGACCTGATCTTCACCAACTACAAGCAGATCGATCGCAACGGCCACTACTACAACATGGCCGCGCCGGAGGTCGAGGACTCGCTCGTCAAGGCGGACGAGATGCTCGGCCGCCTCGAGGATTTCCTGAACGACCGCGTCGGGCGCGGCAAGTGGGTCATGGTCGTAACCGCGGACCACGGTCAGCAGCCCGACGAAGAGGTGCTCGACAGCTACGGCATCGCTCCCAAGGAGATGGCGGCCGACATCGAGGCCGAGTTCGGCGACGTCGTCCAGTCGGTGTGGCCGACGCAGATCTTCTTCGACGACGCCGCGCTCCGAAGCGAGGGCACGACCGTCGCCGAAGTCGCTCGGTGGTTGTACAACTACACGATCGAACAAAACGCGACCGAATCGGCGACGCAGGTCGCCGGGGCGGGACGATTCGAGCCCGGTGAGCGCGTGCTCTCGATGGCGATCCCAGCCCATCAGCTGCCGCAGATCCGCTGCGTCCGGGACCCTGCGTCGGGCAGCCGTTAGGATGCGACGACCGTGACTACCAAGACCTTGTTCAAGCGCGCCCAGGGCACTCCCGCGGACCGCGTCGAGCGCGTCCTCGGTCATCCCGTCGCGTACGTCCTCACGGCGACGATCCTCCTGTCGATATTCGGCTGGACGTTCATCACGCAGCCCGAACGGGTTGCGCCGACGAAGGACCCCGCCTACTACACGTGGAGAACCGAGGTCCAGATCACGGAGAAGCCCGGCACCCTCCTGGAGATCACCGGCCCGTACGACGTCTTCAGCGGCGGCTATCGCGTTGCGTCGTCGGTGATCGGCGGGTACCTCCGGAAGATCGCGGGAGTGTCGAGCCTGCACGTCACGGTCTTCCTCGTCGTCGCGTTGCCGGTGCTCATCGCGCTGTTGCTCGGCGGTTTCGCCTACCGGCAACGGGGCGATCCGTTGATCTTCCACGCAGTCGCGCTCGGCAGCGCGAGCTTGCTGTTGACACCGCCTTTCGTCGGCTACCTCGACAACGTCTTCTGCCTGTTCTTCCTGACCGCGTCGTTGTTCTTCATCGCGCCCTCGCGCGATTCGTGGCGCGCGCGGATCGCATTCGGCCTTCTGTTGCTCATGGCGAGCTTCACCCACCCCACGACGCTCGTGATCTTCTTCGTGGTGTTGTGCGCGATGGCGGCCGCGCGCTGGGTCTACCGCCGCTTCGACTTGAAGTCCGTCGTGAAGGACGACGGACCGGCCATCGTCGTGGCCTTTGCCGTCATCGTCCTCACCTACCTGATCTGGAAGGTCGGGATCTGGGGCCCGTCGGAGTCCCTCTCGGAGTCGGCGCTGCCTCCGCCATACGGAAGCGATTTCTTCCTCGCTCGCATGATCCTGTGGATCAAGGCGATGCGGCCCGCGTTGAACGCGCCCCTGTTCGTGATCGGCGCGGTCGGATTGCTAGCGGCCGGCCGGCGCGCCGCCGAGGACGACCTTGCGCGAGTTGGCATCGTCTGGCTGACGCCTCTGGCCGGGATCTTCGGGTTCGTCGCCGGGCTGACCTATCCCTACTACCGCTTCTTCAACACGACTATCGCGTGGATCCTGCTGCCGAGCATCGGCATCTACTTCCTCGTTCGGTTCTTCATCGAGCGGTCGCGCGGCGCGGGCGGGGCGGTGGCGGCAGTAATAGTGGTCGCCGCGATGGCCGTGCTCGTGGGAACGAACTTCTCTACGACCTTGAAGCTCTCGAATTGGAACAACGCCGACGGCGGGTGGCTGTCGGCCGCGGAGAGGGACACGCTCGACCAGCTCCGGCTACATCTCACGACGAGCACGGATCCCGACACGCCCGTCGTGTTCGTCGTCGACGAGGAGGCCGACCCGGCCTTCCAGGTCTACGGCTTCACGAAGCTGGCCGGCAACACGTCCCGCTACGGTCTCCCGCCCGGTCAGATCGACCGGGGCTACGAATACCTCGGCTCCCTCGACAACTATCTCGCCGGTGAGCCCACGCTGACCGGAGAGAAGACGTACGACAAGATGTCGCGCGGCTTCCTCGCGGACACGAACGACGGCTTGGAGCAGGCGGCTTCCGAGGGCGTGGAACAAGAGCCGGTGGTGGTCGTCGCCGACATCTTCAACGAGTCGGGGGCGAACACGTCGTTCTTCGGCGAGGACGCCGAGTTTCCCGAGGGCCTCGACGAGAACGTGTGGATCATGAAGGACGGCGCGCTCACGACCGGCGACGGGACGACTCACGCGGCCGTGGCCTCTGAGGAGTCGCCGACCGAGTTGCACGCGGCCGCGGTCCTCGCCGGGCTGCTCCTGCTTCTCGTCCCCGGCTACCTCGCGCTGCGGTTCTTCCTTCCGGACGCCGGTTGGGCCGAGGGGCTGGGCATCGTGCCCGCGCTGTCGCTGACGATGATCGCCGTGTCGGGCATCGCCGTGCTGGCCGTCGTGCGACAACCCTTCTCGACCTCGATCGCGTGGATATCACTGGGGCTCGCCGTCGCGGCGGGCGTAGTGATGATGCTTGCCGCCGAGGGACGACTGTTCGGCTCGGCGGCGCCCGACGCCCCGAGAGAGTGACCGCGCAGGCCGCGCTCGGCCGTCTCCGCGTGCCGGTGGGCACGGACTCACGAAGCTCGAGGTTCCTCTGGCTGATCGCCATCGGCGCGTTCGTGGTGGGGACCGCTGCATGGGCGTCGGGCACGTTGCAGGGCGGCGTCATCGCGTTGTGGGCGTTCTCCGCGTCCGCCGCAGCGCTCGCGATCGCGTTGCCGACGCCGTACGCGCTCGTCTCGCCACTCTTCATGGGAGTGGCCGGCTGGCTCGTCGACATGCTGCCCTTCGTGATCCTCGTCGGATGGGGGGCAGTCGCGGCGCGCTGGGCGATGGAGCTGTTGCGCGAGCGCCGCTGGCCGCGCTGCGGACGGTGGATCTGGCTTCCGATCGGGCTGATCGTGTGGACCAGCCTGGGTGTGCTCGTCATCTCGTCGCTCGACTTCAAGCACTTCCTGCTTCTCCTCGGCATTCAGGTACTGGCCAGCGGAGTGCTCCTCGCGTGCGTCGACGCGCTCGAGCCGTTCGACGACCGCGTCCGAGCGGCCTCGGCACTTGTCACCTTCATCGTCTTCCTGTCCGGTGCCGTGCTCCTGCAATGGGTGGGGGTGAACATCCAGGCACTTCAGAACGGAGAAGTGAGGAAACGAGTCGAGGCCGCCTACGGCGTCGATGCCTTCCCCAACAACGTCGGGATGATCAAGTACGCGCGCTCGATCAAGGCGGGCGCGCTCGAGCTCAGGCGCGAGATCGACGCGGTCGCCGCCGACGAGCCGGGCCTTCCTGCCTACGAGGTCTTCCAGCCGAAGTTCCAGGCGTACGAGAACCGGCTGGTCGTGCGGTTCGAGGGATCGGCCCGCGCCTTCGAGGATCGTCTGTCAGCCGCGGGAATCGGGCTCGAGTTCGACAACATCGGCCTCGCTCCCGCGAACACCGTTCCCCGCATGCGCTCGTTCCCGCGCAACGCCTTGACGTACGCGGGAGTGTGCGCGGCGGTCTTTCCTCTCGCGCTGTTCCTGTGGTGGGGGACGGACGGGAGACGCCGGCGTCTCGGCCAGGCCGGGGTCGCGGCGTGCTTGTTCGGCGTCGGGTTCTCGCTCGCGCGCGGCGCGTGGGTCGCGGTCGGCCTCGGAGTCGTCTATCTGCTGATCGACGGAGTCCTCTCGCGCCGCGACAAGCTGACCGCTGTGGGCGTCTACGTCGCGGCGGCACTCGTGCTCACGGGTGTGTTCCTCGTCAAGTACCAGGTCGATCCGCTATCCGGCCGGGCGGGCGGCGGGGCGAGCGTCAGCACGCGCAGCGACCTCTATCGCGGCACACTCGATGCGCTCAAGAGCCCCAAGCGGCTGCTGCTCGGCTTCGGCGTAGAGCGCTCGCGGACGACGAGCGGCACGGTGAAGGAAGGGTCGCGCTACGTCCCGCGCGCCGGGACGCATTCGACCTACCTCAACTATCTCTTCCGAACCGGGCTGCCGGGCGCGCTGGCGATCCTGATGATCTACGCCATCGCCTTTCTCCACATGCGCGCGGGCGCCCGCCGTCGATCGGGGCCCGAGGGGTTGTTCGCGACGCTCGTTGCCGCAGCCGTCATGATCGTGGCGGCGCACGGGGTGATCCTCAGCCTGTACGTCGAGCCGATCTACACGCTCACGGTCACGCTGTTGTTGGGTATAGCGACCGCCGGCGTCGCGGGACTCGGCGCTCCGCTTCTTCCGCGGCGTGGGCGCGCCGCCGCCTCTGGATGAGGGGGCCGGGTTGAGGCCGCCGGGGGAGCCCCCGCTCGAGGACCCGCCGCAGCCGGGTGATCCCCTTCGTGACGAGACTCTTTCGCAGGCGGCCGCCGCCGACGTCCAGGTCGTGGTCAAGGGCGGCGCCGTGCAGATCGTCGGCCAGTACTCGCAGCAGCTCCTCTCGTTCGCGCTGTCGTCCATCGCGGTCCGGGTCCTCGGGAAGGCCGTCTACGGCATATATCTGCAGGTCGCGCGCGTGCTCGCCATCGGCGGACAGCTCGGGCTTGCGGGCTTCAACTACGCATCGATGCGGTTCATCTCGAGGGCCAGGGCGGCGAAAGATCACGGCGCAGTACGGGGCTCCGCGCGCGTTGGCCTGACCGGGAGCGCCATCGCCTCGGGCATCGTCTTCACCGCGCTGATGATCTGGGCTCGGCCACTGGCGGAGTTGTTCGCGGACCATCCGAGCGACGCGCCCGACCTCGCGCGCTACTTTCGCATCGGCGCGGCCTACATCCCATTGTTCGCGTTCATGCAGACACTTCGTTACTGCACCCAGGCGTACAAGACGATGTTGCCCTCGGTGATCGTCGGGAACATCGTCCAGCCGGTGACGCGCTTTTTGATCGGCGTGGTCGTGCTCGCGACCTCGGCGACGGTTGCAGGGCTCACGCTGAGCCTCGTGGTGGCCACAGGCGTCGGCGCGCTGGCGGGAGCGTTCTACTTCCAGAGGATGCTCACGCTCGAGGAGCGTCGCGCCGCGCCGAAGGCGAATACAGGCGGGATGGTCAGGTTTGCTCTTCCGCAGGCGGGGTCGTCGTTGCTGGGCATCCAATCGCTGGGCTTGGGCGTGATCGTGCTCGGCCTCTACAGCACCGATGGTCAGGTGGGCATCTTCGGCGTGGCGCTGGCGCTGCAGAGCGCGGGCACGGTGTTCCTCGGCGGAATCGTGAACATCTGGGCGCCCGTCGTCTCCGACCTCCACGAGAAGGGCGAGATCGCGCGCCTCGGGTCTCTGTACCAGACGATCAACCGCTGGATAGCGACGTTCTCGTTCCCCGTCTTCGCCGCGCTGATCATCGAGCACGATCTCTGGGCCCGTATCTACGGCGGGTCGGATGCCGTGGCTGCAGGAACCGTCGCGGCGCTGCTGGCGGTTGGCAATCTCGTGTACACGGGGACCGGGCCGACCGGTTACGTGATCTCTATGACCGGGCGGCCCGGCGTCAACTTCGCCAACTCGCTCGTGGCCGTCGGCCTGTACTTCGGCCTGGGCGCATGGGCCGCGTCGGAGCACGGCGCGGTGGGGGTCGCGGTCGTCGACCTCGGGGTGACGGCCGCGGTGAACCTCGTGCGCGTCCTGGAGGCGTGGCTGCTCGTCGGGGTGCAGCCATTCGGGAGGTCGTTCCTCAAACCGGTGCTCGCGACGCTAGCGGGGGCCGCAGTGCTCGTGGCCTCGAAGCCGCTCACCGACGGCGACACGTGGATGACCTTCGTCGGGGTGGCGGTGGCGGCAGTCACGTATCTTGGCGTGTTGCGGGCACTCGGGCTCGACCCCGAGGAGACGCACGTGTGGAACCGGATCAAGGCGCGCGCGCTCAAAGGTCGCAAGGGCCGGCGCGCTTCATAGGATGCGGACGTGTCCGTAGACCGTGTGGATCGCAAGGCGATCAAGAAGAGCCTGCGCACGAACTTCAATCCCGGCCCCCGGGACCGCCTGAATCGTGTCATGTTGCGCGCGCGGCAAGCGTCCCACCTGCCCGCGCTGTGGGGCGGCAGGACTCTGGACCGGCCCATCTTCATCATCGGGGCCCCGCGCTCGGGAACGTCGATCCTCTATTCGATCTTGCGCGAGTCGTCCGCCCTCGCCCATTGGCCCGGCGAGGCACACGAGGTATGGGAGGCCGACTACCACCCGGCGCTGCGCGACTGGTCCTCGAACGCGCTCACCGCGGGTGACTTCGACGAGCCTGCGGCTGATCGAATCCGTCGTGCGTTTCTCCTCGTCACCGGCGGGCGCAAGAGGCTGATCGACAAGACCCCGCGCAACGCGTTGCGCATCGACGTCGTCGACAAGATCTTCCCGGACGCGCGCTTCGTCTTCCTCCAGCGTGATGGCCGTGACAACGTCAACTCTCTGATCAATGCGTGGCGGACTCCCCGCTACCGGACCTACGAGCTCCCTCGGCCGCACTCGATCCCGGGCGTCGACCCGAAGTGGTGGAAGTTCGTCCTCTACCCGGGCTGGGCCGAGGACACGCGTGGGCCCCTCGAGGTCGTGTGCGCCCGCCAGTGGCACATCTCCAACGACCTGGCTCTGGTGTCCGCGCGGCGGATCGAGCCCGAGAGGTGGGTCACGCTGCGCTACGAGGACCTCGTCGAGCGGCCGGTCGAGGAGATCGGCCGGGTGCTCGATTCGCTCCAGCTCGTCTACGAGGCGCCGATTAAAGCTAAGGCGGCGGCGCTGTCCTCGACGCCGGTCAACGTCGTGACGCCGCCGGAGCGGGGAAAATGGCGCAAGGAGAACCCCGCCGAGATCACCGCGATACTCGGGTTGATCACCCCGACGATGGAGGCACTGGGCTATGGCATCGATGCGGACTGAGGAGCTCAAGTTCGAGACCGGCCAGACGCACTTCACGGACTTGACGCGCCACGTTCGGGAGTTCGCGGCCAAGACCCGAGCCGACGGCTTGCTCAACGTCTTCGTCCCTCACGCGACGGCCGGCCTCGCGGTGATCGAGACGGGATCGGGCTCTGAGGAGGACCTGGAGGCCGTCCTCGAGCGCCTCCTGCCGCGCGACGACCGTTACGCCCACAGCCACGGGTCGCTGGGCCATGGGGCCGACCATCTACTTCCCGCGTTCCTGAGCCCGACCGTGACGTTCCCCGTGGTGGACGGAGAGGTCACGCTGGGCACGTGGCAGAGCATCGTTCTCGTCGACCTGAACGACGACAACCCCCAGCGGAAGGTCCGCATCACCTTCATCGCGGCCTAGCCCTGGACACGTGTGTGTGACGACACACAAAGCGGCCAGACCTCGTGAGCACTCGGTCAGTAGCGCACGGAGCCGGGGAGGAAGCGCGCTTGCGACGCGCACGCGCGCTCGTCGCGTGATGGGGCCACGACGTCGTCGTCGAGGTCTATGTGCAGCTCGGTCGGGGGGCCGAGGTCGAGCCCCTGCTCGTAGGTGACGCCTGCTTGCTCGTACCTGACGCGAAGGCCCGTCACCTCGGCTCGGCCCTCGGCGACCGAGCGAAGCCACAGCAGCACGAAGACGTCGCTGCCCGGCTCCACCGTCGTCTCGCGCGGGGCCAGGACGTCGGCCCGAACGCACTTCCCCTCGGCGCGCGTCACCGGCGGGAAGGTGACGTAGACGCCGGGGAGATGAGGACCCTCGGAAGAGAGCAACGACACCTGGACGATCTGAGCCGCGTCGGGGATCCCCGCGCCCGGGACGGCGCGTAGCTTCGTTATCTCGAGCGGCTCCTCGGAGGCATTCTGGAGGCCGTACAGCACCTGCACGACCTCCTGGCCGGGCGGGAGCTCGATACGGCGCTCGTCCCCGACGGCCGGGCGGGCGAAGGCGTCGCCGGGTCGCGGCGGCTCGGGCTGACTCGAGCTACATGCACCCAGCCCAAGCGCTACCAGCACCGCCACCGCAGCGACTTTTGGGCGGGGACGGACGGTTTTCGTCCGCTGAGGCCCAAAAGTCACGGAGAGAGGAGGGCGCGCACGGTCAGCTCTTCGTCTTGTGCCGCAGCCGCCCGATAGGGAGCCCGGCCCGGCCGAGAGCGGCCTCGACGCGCGGCAGCACCTTTGTCGCCGGGTATCTCAGCTCGTAGCCGAGATCGGCGAGCACGGACCCGGCGATCACCTCGAACACGGCGACGTGACGGTCGGGCATGTCGGTCTGCCACGAGCGCGTCTGGGAGATCGGGCGCTCGGTGACGTGCGGGTTGTACTTCGCGGCCCGGGGAAGCACGTCGGAGCGGGCGCGCTCGGTGTAGTCGAGCATGCCCGCGTCGAACGGGAGGTCGAGGAACTCGCAGAGCGCCTTAGCGCGCGCCTCGATGTCGCCGACGAGGTCCTCGTAGCGCATCTCGAGATACCGACCGGAGCCCAGCGCGCGACCGTCGGTCATCCCGCGCGTGACGCGCCGCGCCCACAGCTCGGCCGCCTTGGCCAACGTCTTGGGGCCGAACGGGACGTCGGCGTAGGACAGCGCGACGTTTCGTCCGTCGCGCACCAGGTGCACGAAGCGCGCATCGGGGAAGAGCCGAGCCAGAAAGGGGATGTGCTCGACGTAGCGCGGCGTCTTGTCGCCCCAGCGTCTCTTGCCGCGCGCCGCCGCGTACGCGCGGTACGCGGCGTCGATCGCGTCGGCGTACGCGACGGCGGAGCGGCCCCCGAGTGCGCGGCGCACGTCCTCGATCGGGAGCTCCCACGCGGTGAAGCGGTTGTGTGCGCCGAGTGCGTCCAGGAAAGCCGTCACGTCGACCTCGGGCGAGTTCCCCCACAACTCCGTGACGAAGCGTGACTCGGGAGGGACCGCTACCTCGGGATGCGCGTTCAGCATCAGCCGCAACAACGTCGTGCCCGAGCGCGCCGAGCCGACGATGAAGAAGGGGGGGCCGTGGTAGTCGGGACGGGCGGCGGCCATCTGCTAGAGGTAGCCGAGGTCGCGCAGGTGCTGCTCGACCACGGCTTCCTCTTCGTTCGTCATCCCGGACTCCGCGACCACCTCGGTCGACGCGACCTCCTCGAGGAAGCTCTCGAGCTGACGGGCGATCTCGGGGTAACGCCGCGCGACGTTGTGCTTCTCGTCCGGGGGTCCCCCGCCGTTCAGCTTGTAGAGCTCGGGCCGGCCACCTCCCGGACGGAGCAGCTTCCAGTCGGGCGTGCGCGCTCCCTCGATCCGGTTGCCCTCGAGCTTCACGCCGACGGCCTCCATGTACGCGGGCTCTTCCGGGAGCGATCCCCCTTCGAACAACGGGCGAAGGCTGCGGCCGTCGATCCCGGACGGGATCGGTACGTTGCAGAGGTCCGCGAGCGTCGGGAACAGGTCGACGTGACGAACCTGATCCGCGACCGATGCGGGCGAGACGCCCGGCCCCGCGATGACCAGCGGGACGCGCACGAGATGCTCGTGCAGGGCGAAACCGTGGCCTACCGCAAGGGCGGCGAACTTCTTGTCGAGGTACGGGAACCACTTCCCGAGACGGAGGGAACGCCGGCTCTTGCGCGCCGCGCGGATCAGCTTCTGCTCCCACGGGGAGTCGGGATAATCCTCGCCGTGGTCACCGGTGATCACGACGATCGTGTTCTCGCCGGCGGCCTCGAAGACGGGCGCGAGCCATTCGTCGGCAGCGGTCACGGCGGCTTCGTAGCCGGCCTTGTCCCATCGCTTCGTGAAGTCGGGCGGTGCGCGGTACGGGCGGTGCACCTCCCAGATGTGGAGCAACATGAACCACGGATCGACGTACGAGCGCATCTTCTCGACGACGTCGTCCCGCCAGTTCATGAACGGCACCTTGTAGCCCTGACGGTGGTTCGCGTCGGCGAATCCTCGCAGTATCCCGGTCTCGGGGAGGAGGGGGCCCGTCACCTCGGCGTGCGTGTGATAACCGGCGCCGGCAAATGCCTCTGCGATCGTGGTGACGGAGGACGACAGCCGGTACCCCTGAAGACCGCGCACCCCGTGTTTCGGCGGATAGCAGCCCGAGAGGATCGACGAGAACGACGGGGTGGTCGACGTCGTCGTCGAGACGCACTGCCGAAATGCAGCGCCACGCTGCACGTACTCGTCTAGGTGGGGTGTGGAGACGCGGTCGCCGAAGACGGCGTCGGCTCTGAGAGAGTCGATCGCCAGCAGGAACACGTTCGGCGCGCTCAAATGGACCTCCATAACGGCGTGCGGGACGGCTTATCCTACCGGCGCCCACCGGGTCATCTTCGGGAGGAAAACCACTGACGGGTAAGGGTTTCGACAGACGCGCGTTCTTGAAGATCGCGACCGGCTCGATCGCGGTTGCGGGGGCCGCGCTGACGTCGTGTGACGACGATCCACCGCGAGCTGCAGGCTCCGAAGCGGAGCCCTTCTTCTCCGACGACTTCACGACCGACGGTCACACCTGGGGCGACCACTGGCTCAACGTTCGCTACGAGAGCGATTGGTGGGTGGCAAGCGGCGCCGGCGTCTGCGACGTTCCCCCCGGGGTCCCGAAAGCGCTCGCGGCGGGCAAGGCCCGTACCGAATACATGACCCAGCCCGTGATCTATCCGGGGAAGGTGGCGGCAACGCCCACGGTCACCGCGTCCGTGCGTCGCGACGGACCGATCGAGGCCGGCTTGATCGCGTGCGCGTCGTTCGACGAGTCGTACGCGCTGCTCGCGGCAGAAGGGCGCGCGCTTCTGTGTCGATATGGCAAGACGGATCGTGAGGTCCTCGCGGAGAGGCGGATCCCCCCTACGGCGACCTGGATGGAATTCAGCTTGGCCGTGGATGGCGATGGCGCCTTGCGCGCGACCGTGGTCGTCGACGGGACGAGGATCACTCTCGAGGCGCGCGACCCGGCTCCACTCGGCGCCGGCTTCGTCGGCACGCTCGTCAATCCGCTGGGGTCGACGCTCGGTGGTAAGGGGAAGTTCAAGGAGTTCCGGGCGCGTGCGTCAGAGGCCTCTGAGCCGATGCCGCGCTTCACGCACCGGTTCACAGGCGGGATCGTGCCGGACGGGTCCCGTTACAAGGCGAGGGTCACGGCGCGCGCGGTGGTCGCGCTTCCGGTCGCGTTCGAGCTCTCGGTCACGTCGGACTTCGCCAACGCCGCCGAGATAGCCGAACGCGTTCCGGAGGGAAGGCTAGGCGCGGTCCATGCGTGGTTCGAGGGGCTCGAGCCGGCCACGACCTACCACTGGAGGCCCGTCGCAGTCGCAGATGGCGCGCGCGTCCCGGGCCCCTCGGCAAGCTTCCGCACTCCGCCGCGTCCGGGAGAGGCAACTCGTTTCGTGTTCGCGTCGTGCACGTCGGGACGCGTATCGGCGTATCCCTCGTTCGCGACGATGGAGACCTTCGAGCCGGAGCTCCTGATCCACTCGGGCGACTGGGGTTACGCGGACATGTGCTCGACGGTAAGAAGAGGCGACCACTTCCAGGCGCGCTGGATCCGGCAATTGCGTGCGCCCGAGGTCGCGTCCCTTCTCGAGCGAACGCCGTTGGTGTTCTGGCAGGACGACCACGACTACGCGGCCGACAACGGCTGGGCGGAGACGTGCCAGGAGTACGCGGTGGACGCGTTCGACGAGTTGCACGCCAACCCGAGCGACGACTACTTCGATCTGCGTTGGGGTGACGTGCACATCTGGTGCCTGGATTGTCGTCTGCACGCGACGGACCCGGAGGGGCCGGACGACGAGACCAAGTCACGCATCGGCTTGGAGCAGAAGGAATGGTTGAAGTCGGGCATGGCCGCGTCCGACGCGCCGGTGAAGATCGTGGCGTCCGCGATGGTGTTCCGGAACAAGGATCCCGACGACCCGGGTTGGCACAGCGTCTACTCACACGAACGGGACGAGCTGCTCCAGTTCTTCTCCGAGGTCGAGGGAACGGTCGCGATCCTCTCGGGCGACTCGCACGGGCATCGCCTCATCCACCACTTCGAGTTCGGCGAGCTGTGGGAGGTCAACTCGTCGGGAACGGACTTCCCCGCGGGGGGCCAGGACAACTACGACCCCGAGCACACGCCGATCAACATCTCGCGCGGCGGCGGGTTCGCTCTCGTCGAGCTCGATCCCGCCGGGCCGGATCGCCGGCTGACGATCCGCACGATCGGCAGCGAGGACGGCGCCACGTTGTTCGAGAAGAAGCTCCCCGTCGCCTGAGCCGGCGAGGGCCCGCCCGCCTAGCCCGGATCGCCGGGCGGCAGGGCCGTCCGGCTTCGCGGAGAACCATTTTTCTATGCGTCTGCGCGCCCTGTTTTGTGCTGCGGTCCTCACGTCCCTGATGGCGTCAGCCGCGCACGCCGGCGACCCGATGCCCAAGCCGGGAACCACCTTCGAGGCGACGACGAAGGGCTCCCCAGTCACGGCTATGACGGGTCACTGGGTGGAGGATGACATGTCCGCGCGGCTGGTCTTCGCCGGAGTGCACGCCGTCGGCACGCGGACCGACATGAAGGCGACGTGGACGACAGACTTCGCGCCCAAGGCGAAGTCGGGAGCGCTCACGGTCGAGTGCTACCGGGTGAGCGGAAGCGTCGAGGACAAGGCGAACAAGTGGTCCGTCGAGGTCCGGATGATCCCGCGGTCCAGGCTCGGCAAGGGCGTCTTCCGTTACAGCACGCGCGTGCCGATGACCGAGCTCGGCTCCGGCGAAGGCATGGGCGTATCGGTAGAGACCTTCCGCGCCGAGCGCTGGAAGTACCAGGTCATCGTCCAGGCCCACATCGTCAACCCGTCGGAGATGTCGGGGACGTGCACGATGGAGGCCGGCTAGCCGAACCCGCACCGGCGGGCCGGCGTCTACTCGGTAATGGCCGAAGGTATGAGCCCACCGGCAGTAGCGTCGGGAGCCTCATGACACGTAGACGAGTGCTTGCGGCGGCCGCCGTCGCGGTCGCGCTGGTGGGTTGCTCCGAGACGACCGAGCCATCGTCGCGACCGCTCGCGGTGCGCACCCCGGCCGAGGACGCGGTCACCGAGGTTCCGCCGCCCAGCCCCGTCGCTACGCCGAAGGCGAAGCCCACCCCCGACAACCCATACGTGACCGAGCGTCCGCCGTGGCTCGGGACGCGCGTGCTCCCCGAAGGACCCCAAGGGTTCGGTCCCGCTCAGCGAACGCCACCGATCCTTCGGAACCGCCGGTTCGCGACGCCGGACATCCTTCCGCGGCCCAAGAAGAAGGGCTACACGGCGACGATCGGACCCGTTCCTCGCGATGTGCTCGAACGATCGACGTGGAGGCCGAAGTGTCCCGTCGCGGTGGAGGACCTCGCGTACTTGACGATGACCTTCTGGGGCTTCGATCGCGACCGGCACACGGGCGAGATGATCGTGCACGCGTCGGTGGCCGAGCAGATCGCCGGCGTCTTCGAACGAATCTACGAGGCGCGTTATCCGATCGAGGAGATGCGCGTGATCACGCTCAAGGAGCAGCGCGCACCGATCACGGGCGACACCAACATCACGTCGTCGTTCGAATGCCGCCCCGTCACGCTCGGCGACTCGTGGTCGCAACACTCCTACGGCCTGGCGATCGACATCAACTCGTTCCACAATCCGTACTGGCGCGGCGACCTCGTCGCGCCCGAGCTCGCTACCGCCTACCTGAAGCGCAACTGGCGCCGCCCGGGGATGATCTTCGAGGGCGACGCGGTCGTGCAGGCGTT
>DATBND010000065.1:0-3779 GCA_036554505.1 Actinomycetota bacterium
CGATGGTCAGTTGGCCGGTCTCGGACCCGCGCGGCACCAGGAAGTTGAGCGTCATCCGGTTCTCTCCGGGCTTCAGCCGCCGGTTCTCCTGTCCCAGGATCAGCGAGCGCGGTCCCTTCGGCGCCCTGTTCTCGAGGTGCGCGGTGGTGGTGACCAACGCCTCTCCCTGTGGAGTCAGCTCCGCGACCGTCTCGATCTCCCAGTGCAGGTAGAAGTCGACCTTGTTGAGACCGTAGTTGTTGTTGAACACCATCTGCACGTTCGGCCCTTCGGATGCGTAGGAGCCGTCGGCTCCAAGCGTCTCCAGCGCGCTCTGCTCCGCGGGAGTGGCCGAGAACACCTTGAGGTGCTGGCTGGCCACCGCGTGGCCGAGGCCCTCGACCAACGCCGGTCCCTTCAGCTCGCCCTTCTGGACCTTGCGCCAGAACTTGTCGATGAGGTGGCCGAGGAACAAGTTCTGTGCGGCGGGCCGGGGGAAGCGCTGGTACGAGTCCTCCATCACGACCTCGGCCGCGTTCGCCTGGTCGATAGGGATGCCGTCGACGCGGAGCGAGCCCGTGCCGGCCATCAGGTCCTCGAGCGCGACCGGGTCCATGGCCAGTACCCCGTCGAGGGACGTCCCGCCGGCCCGCTCGTACATGCGAAGGATCACCTCCGCCACGACGGGGAAGTTCGGCGACACGTTTGCCTGCTGGATCTGCTGCAGCGCGGTCTGTGGCCCGTACGCCTCGCGGAACCAGCGCGGCGCATCGACCGGAGGCTCGAACAGGTCGGGGAACACGTCTTTGACCGGCCCGACGTGGCCGAGGCTCAGCTCTCCGTCGTCGGTCTCGAGGATCCCGTAGAGGCCGATGAGCCCGCCGGTGGCGCGCGCTTCCCCGGGGGCCTGGAACGCAAGGAAGTAGCGCCTCTGGCCGTCTGCGCCGAGCAGCGCCGGCAGCGTCTGGACGAGCGCCTGCGCGCGCCCGATCGTGTCGCTCGCATCGGCGATCTCGTCGCGGCTGTCGCGCAACACCCCTTGCATGATCCCGAGGAAGGGCTGTGGCGCGGCGTCGAGTGTCTGGTCGGCCTCCTGGATGAGATCGGCGACGTCGTCGACGATCGGCGAGGCGCTCGTCAGCGACTCCAGTTGCACCTGACCCTCGTCGTAGAGGGTCTTTGCGAACCCCTCCCGCTGCACGCCGACCAGCTTGCCGGAGCGCACCGCGGTCATCCCGGCGCGCGCGGTGATCTCGCCCGCAGTCGAGAGCGCCTCCAGGGCGCTCGCGTCGGGGCCGACCAAGGGGAGGCGGGCGATGAGGCTAAGGGCCGGGCGCGTGCTGTAACCGGACGCGTCGCGGCTGTGCTCGAGAGCGCGCGCGAACTCCGACTGCGCGACGACGAGGTCGCCCGCTTCGAACGCGGCCCGTCCGCGCTCGAGCGAGTCCTTGGCGTCGTTCAGGGAGGACGCGACCTTGACGACCGAGAAGGTCGCGTCGGCGAGGAATGCCATCAAGGTGAGGGCCGCGACCACCCAGAGCGCGGCCCGGGCCACCCGCGCCCCGCGCCGGCGAGGCGTGGGCTGAGGTCGCCGCGGGGTCGCGCTGCCGCGCCCGCCGTTGGTCGAGCTCGCGGGCGTGGTCGAAGGCTGCTTGCCGGACGTGCCGGTCGGGACCATGCCCCCCTCGTGCTCCTTCCACAGACTGCCGCCGCGGGGAGGTGTGATGGTCTCGGCGGGGGCGGTCGCCACCGGGCGCTTGCCCTCCTCCGGACGCCACAGCGGCGCGCTCGAGGGGCGTGTCTCGGGCTCGTCCGAAGCCGGGGACCTAGCCGCGGCCTCCTCCGACGTCCACAAGTCCGGACGCACGATCTCCGGAGGGGGAGCGGGGCCTCGGGCCGCGTCCGTGCGGCGCGGCCCGAGGGTTATCGGGTCGGGCTCGGCACGGGAGCGTCGGCGCCAACGTCGCATGGCGGAGTGGCTAGCGTCTGAAGCCGAAGGATGACTTGGACGACTTCTCCGACCTGGACCTCGACCGTTTGCCGTTGGTTCGCGCCGAGTCGTCGTGGCTCTCGTAACCCGACGAGTAGTACGACGCGTAGTAGTAAGGCGATGCCGAGGGGTCGAACGCGTTCAGGATCGAGCCGATCACGCGCCCGCCGCCGCGCTCCATCTCCTCCTTGGCATGGACCGTGGCGGAGCGATGGGTGGAGCTGGCATCGATCACGACCACCGCGCCTCCGGACCGCGCCGCGAGGATCGCCGCGTCGGCCACGGCCAGCACCGGAGGCGAGTCGATCAGGACGACGTCGGCATTCGCCTCGAGCGTCCTGACGAGCTCGACGAGGCGCGACGAGGTCAGCAGCTCGGCGGGGTTGTCCGGGATGCGGCCGGCCGCGATCACGCGCAGGTTCGGCACACCCGGGTCCTGGATCAGCGGCCACAGCTCCTGGTCGCGCGACGACAGGAACGTCGAGAGGCCCTTCTCGCCGCTCAGGTTGAAGTACCTCTCCAGGGTCGGACGGCGGAGGTCGGCCGAGACGAGGATGACCCTGCGTCCGGCCTGCGCGAGGACGACGCCGAGGTTCGCGGTCGTGGCGGTCTTGCCCTCTCCCGCCGAGGGGCTCGTCACGACCACGCTGCGGAGCCCGTCGCGCGAGGTGATGAACTCGAGGTTGGTCCTCAGGGTCCGGTAGGCCTCCGCGGCGAGGCCCTTGGCGTCGCTCGCCGAGATCAGCTCGAAGCTGCCCGTCTTCTTCTTGAAGCTCTTGTATTTCGGGACCGTCCCGAGGACGGGGGCCCCGAGCGCGGTCTCGACGTCGGCGCGGCCGCGGAAGCGATCGTCGAGGCGCTCCCGCAGGAAGGCGGCGGCGATGCCGAGGACGAGCCCGAGGATCACGCCCAGGAGCGCGTTGCGGATGTAGCTCGGCGAGGACGGGCTCGTCGGCGTCCGCGCCGAAGCGATTATCTCGGCCCCCCCGGTCCGCACGGTCTGGTCGGGCTGGAGGTCGTCGAGGCGTTGCTGCAGGACGCCCAGGCGGGCGATCAGGACGCCTCGCTGGGTCTCGAGGGTCGTGATGAGCGACTGGTCGCCCTGCCGGTTGGCGACCTCGAGCTGCTTCGAGATGTCCTGCAGCTGGCTCGATGCCGCGTCGATGCGGCGCTGGACGGCCGCCCGCGCCGACGTGAATACCTTTAGTGACTGCTCCTTGCGATATTCGACGTATTGCGCGGCGAAGGAGTTGGCGGCGTCGCGCGCCGTCTCCTGGTCGGCGTCGGTGAACGCGATGACCAGCACCTGTGCGCTCGAGAAGGACACCTGGGTGGCAGCCGCCCCCGTCACCTCGAGCCCGGCGAGCAGGCTGGGGACGGACTTGGTCGTGCCGAGGTCTTCCTGGACCTGCTCGGCGACCGGCTCCGACGCGACGACCTGGCTCTCGGTCTGGACGTCGACGGGGAGCGCTCCGACGCCGCCGGGGGTCGAGATCGGTTTGACCAGGACGCGCGCCTCGGCGGTGTACAGGGGCGTCTGGGCGTACGAGTAGCCGATCATCGCCCCGGCCAGCACCAGGACGGTCAGGATGATCGTCCACTTGCGCGATCGGAGGATCGAGAGGTACTCGCGGAGATCGATCCCCGAGGATGTCGTCTCTGGCTGGTCCATGGGCTAGAGGGGCTCCTGTATGTATGGCGGCATCGCTCGCCACTGCTTGTCGGCAGCGTACTGACGCCGGCTTACCCCGGCAAACGGGGCGAAACGCTCCTTTTGAGCCCCGAGACTACAGAAGCCCCCCGAGACGGG
>DATBND010000105.1:0-31771 GCA_036554505.1 Actinomycetota bacterium
GTGGCGCGCCGCCCGCGCTAACGTTGGGACGATCCGTCGCCGCGGCGCACGAGCTTCCGGGCCCGGCTCTAGCTACCCCCACCAAGCGCGCTCTCGGCGCGCTTGGTGGGGGTAGCTAAGAGGACGAGGCTGATTAGAGGAAGCGCGTATCTTGCTTGAGCGCGGTGTCGACCGCGAGCGCGGCTCCGAGCACCATCAACCTCAGGTCGCCCGTCACCGACGGCTGGATGTCGACGACGTAGTTGTCGGCCGTCGTGAACATGGCCTTCGCCACGCCGACGAACTTCTTGTCGATCCGCCCGATCTCGTTGTCGTTGGCGTCGACGATGGCGAAGTCCCACGCCCTCCAGTTCTCGGCCTTGATCGCGCCGAGCTTGGTCTCGCTCGCGTCCTGGAACTCGAACGTGATCTTGCCGAAGACGTTGTTCTGAAGGATGCGGCCCACCATCCGGCCGGAGCCGTCCTTGACCTCGAACTTCGACTTGAAGACCTTGCGCGGCCGCACGACCTCGACGAGCTTCGTGTCCGTGGAGTCGTAGATCGCCATCGTGTGCGTCAGGAACTGGTCGACGTCGCCGACGAAGCGCAGCACCTTCTTGAGCGTCGACTGGCCCTCTTGCTGGATGCGACCGAGCTCGTTGCCCTCGGCGTCACGAATCAGGTACTGGTTCGTGAGCTCGATGAGCTTGGCCTTCTGGTTGACGACGAGTCGCTCTTCCGTAAGTAGTTTGCTCATTCGCTCATCAAAGCGGGTTCGCGCCGAAACTGCCAGTGGGTTCTCGGCCGGCCTTCCTCAGCGAGGCCGGTCGCAGGGAAATCGCCGGGTTTCCTTCACGCGACGATGCTCGGTCGTCCGCGGCACGTGGACGACCAGCCGGCACCGTCCCGTCGGCGGACGTTCCTCGAGGATGGCGTCGAACTGCCCCCGTCTGCCGGTGCCCGCCGTCGCCACATAGCGATGCTCCCACTCCCCGCCGCGGTGCCGATAGAGGATCGCGCGGATCCTTACGCCCCTCACCTTGGTGGCGATCCGCCCCTTGATGACGATTCTTTCGGAGTTGCTCCGTTTCCGTCTCAGCTCCATCGCCACCGTGCCCGGTTTCGTGCCGAGCACGGGCTGCCATAGGCCGAACGCGGCGGCCATGCGTACCTTTTCGCCTCTCGTGTTGAGGATCTCGGGCGGTCGCATGTCCTGCAGGAGGTAGTCACCGTCCGGTGAGTACACGGCCGGCTCGTCCTTCGGATTGTGCGCCATGCGTCGCTCGCCCGTCCCGTCCACCCTTATCGAGAACAGGCGGGACTGTACGGGCGAGCAGGGCCGCAGGCTCAGGTACATGATGCGGTTTCCATTGGGGCTCGAGTCCAGATTCGACTCGAAGAATCCGTTGCGGGTGACCCGGTCGAGCCCCGTCCCATCCGGTTTGATCGTCCACACGTCCGGCTTCATCCGCGAGCTGCATGACCTGAAGTTGCGATACGAAAGGAACGCGATCCTCCCCGATGCCATCCACGTGATCCCCGGTGCGAGGGGCCTGGGATCGTTGCGCGCGTCGTAGATGCGGTGGATGCGAGAGCCGTCGCGGCGCATGATCCATATCCCTCGGCGATTGGCCACTGCGATCCGATCGCCGTCAGGCGAGTACGCGGCTGCACCGTCGATCCGTTCGGTGAGCTTCCTGCGGTTATCGCCGTTCTGGTCGATGGTGAACAAGCCCTTGAATTCGATGCCGTTGCGAAACGTCTTTCGTGAATAGAGGATCCGGCGCCCGTCGGGGGACCATGCGAGGGCGGTGTCGCGCACGTACTCGCCGCTCGTCAGGATGACCCCGCTCCCAGCGTCGAGGTTTCGCACGCGCACGTAGCACCGCTGGGCGCCTCCGTAACAGACCTCGTTCAGTATTCGCCCGTTGCCGCCGGGCAATGTCGCCGCCACGGGCGACGCGGGCAGCACGGACACGACTATCGTCAACGCGACGATGATCCGCGTGCGCATCCGACCCCCATTGCCTAATGCGACCGACGCCAAACGAGCCTCGGCATCATATGAGGCGACCCCCGATATTTGGCCTCTCGGTACGCGCGGATTCGCCGGGCAGCTAGGCCTGACCGCTCCGAGCTGAGTCCGTGACCGGCGAGCCGGATTCGGTGAGCATCCCGGCCCGGCTCATCGCGCGCGCAAGCGCCGCGGCAACGGCCAGAGCCAGCACGCCGAGCGTCATTATCTGGCGACGTCCGGGGTCGTCGCCGAGGACGACCATCACGACGCCGGCCGCGACGCTCGCCAGGTTGTAGAGGATGTCGTAGAGCGCGAACGCGCGGCCCCGGAACTCGTCCGGAAGCGCCTCTTGCACCTGCGCGTCGACCGAGACTTTGGTGAGGAAGGTCCCGTAGCCCCCGACGAACGTCAGGGCCATCACCGCGACGACGCTGAAGATCCCGCCGAACGCGATGATCCCGGCCCCCGAGACGACGAAGCCGAGAAGGATCATCTGGGGCTTGTCGAAGCGCCGGCCCACGAACGGCGCCGTGAGCGCGGCCACGAACGCACCCACCCCGGCGGCACCAAGCGCGAGCGCGCTGGCGTCGGCGCGGTCGACCTTGTCCGACAGCACGTCGCCGATCACGATGATGGCCGCGATCGCGACGACCATTCCGATCGCTCGCACCACGAAGATGCCGAGAAGCGGAAGGCGCGCGTGCGGGCGGCTCCATACGGCCCGCACTCCCTCCCCCAGCCCCCGAACTACTTTGCCGAACGCGTCGCGCACCCGGCCGAGGCGCTCCGTATGGGTTATCAGCGGCCACGACAACCGTGTCGTGAACAACAACGTCAGCCCGTAGAGGCAGCCCGCGACCGCGAACAGTTGGTTCGACGTGAGCAAACGGACGGCCGCGACGCCCAGCATGCCTCCGAGGAGCGCGGACACCATGCCCCCGCCACCCGAGATCGCGTTTCCCTGCAACAGATAGCGCTCGTGTAGCACCAGGGGGAGCGCGGCCCCCTTCGCGGTCAGGAACAACCGCCCGAGCGCGAGCAGCGCGAGCAACGACGCGTACAGGCCGAAGTCACCGGGGAACAGGTGGGCCCAACCGGGGAGCGAGATCAGGATCACCGCGCGCGCGACGTTCGTCCAGATCATCACGGCGCGGCGCGACCAGCGGTCGACGAGCACGCCGAGGAAGGGAGAGAGGAACGAATACGGGATCAGCGTGAGCGCGAACAGCTGAAGGATCTTCTTCGGCGTCCCCTCGGCCAGCGGCTCGAGAACGATCACGAACGCGAACACCGCCTGAGCGAAGCCATCGGCGGTCTGGCCGAGGTACTGCGCGATCAGCAGCCGGCGCGTGTCGGGGTCTCTGAGGATCGCGCGGGCGTGCCCGGTCGTGATCTCCATCGCTATTTCCTTCTGTGGGGACCAATGGACGCTATAGCGCCCCACAACTCCCCAAAGAACGCCCCGTTACGGGGCCGCGAGCTACGGACGGGGGCGTAGCGCGGGCTCGGCCGCGACCGAGAAGCCGTTGGAGCCCGGGACGTGGCCGTTGCCGCGGCGCGAGTACGCCGCGGTCGCCTCGGAGATGAACGCCTCGACGAGCTCGATGGCCTCGGAGTCCGTGTACTGCACCGGCGGCGACTTCATGAAGTACGCGCTCGGCGCGAGGAGCGGACCGCCGATGCCCGCGTCCATCGCGAGCTTGGCGCAGCGCACCGCGTCGATCACGACTCCGGCCGAGTTGGGCGAGTCCCAGACCTCGAGCTTGAGCTCCATCGACACCGGGATGTCGCCGAACTCGCGGCCCTCGATGCGGATGTAGGCCCACTTGCGATCCTTGAGCCACGGCACGTGGTCCGACGGGCCGATGTGGATGTCCTCGGAGTCGATGCCGTCGGTTATCTGCGATGTCACCGACTGCGTCTTCGAGATCTTCTTGGACTGCAGACGCTCGCGCTCGAGCATGTTCTTGAAGTCCATGTTGCCGCCGAAGTTGAGCTGGTACGTGTGGTCGATCGTGAGGCCCCGGTTCTCGAAGAGCTTCGACAGCACGCGGTGCGAGATCGTGGCGCCGAGCTGGCTCTTGATGTCGTCGCCGATGATCGGGATGCCGTGACGCGTGAATCGCTGGGCCCAGTCCTCGTTGGTGGCGAGGAAGACGGGCATGCAGTTGACGAACGCAACCCCGGCCTCCAACGCCTGTTCGGCGTAGAAGCGCGCGGCCTGCTCGGAGCCGACGGGTAGGTAGTTCACGAGAACGTGGGTGTTCGTGTCCTTGAGGACCTTCGCGACGTCGACCGGAGGCAGCGACGACTCGGCGACGGTCTCCCGGTAGTACTTGCCGAGCCCGTCGTAGGTGTGACCCCGCTGGACCTCGACGCCGAGCTTCGGCACGTCCGAGAACTTGATCGTGTTGTTCGGCTCGATCCAGATTGCGTCCGACAGGTCGAGGCCGACCTTGTTCGCGTCGACGTCGAAGGCGCAGCTGAACTCGACGTCGGACACGTGATACGGGCCGAGGTCGACGTGCATCAGCCCGGGGACGCGTTCCTCAGGACGCGCTTTCGCGTAGTACTCGATGCCCTGCACGAGCGACGATGCGCAATTTCCCGCACCGACTATCCCGACCCGGACCTTTGCCATGCAGCCTGCCCCCTTTTAAGCGTTCGTGATCTCGGGACGGGCCTCAGGGGCCCTCTCCCGACTGATGAGCTCGTCTATCCACGCGATGTCGCTCTCCGTGGCAGCCATGCCGTGGCGCTGCAACGAAAGTGAGTAGCTGTCGATGCGCTCCTTGTATTCCCGGAGGTTCGTCTTGAACTGCGCGAGCTTCTCCAGCAGGTAGGCACGCCGGCGCTCGAGGAGAGCGAGACGCGTCTCCGGCTGGAGGTAACGGAAGAATGCAAGTTTGAGGGTGAAGTGCTCGGCATCCACGGATGCTGCGGTTTCCTCGAGCATCGAGGTGAACATCTGCTCGCCCTCGGGGGTGATCCGGTAGGTGTTCTTGCGCCGGCCCGGCCCGAGCGCGCCGGTCGACTTCGCCGTCGCCTTCGTGGTGCGCCGGGTCGTGACGCGCGTGGACTTGGTCTTGCTGCGCGGCGTCACCTGCGGGTCCATCTCGACCGCGCCGGCCTTGGCGAGCCGGCGAAGCGTCGGATAGAGGGAGCCCCACGACACCTGATAGAACGGCCCGAGCATCGCTCCGAGCTGCTTGCGGAGCTCGTAGCCGTGCATCGAGCGCTCCTTCAGCAGCCCGAGCACGGGCAGCTCCAGCATTCCGGGTTGCTTCACGCGTCGGATCCTCGGGTCGGTGACCGGCCGAGCCTCTCTCGGCCCGGTCCGCGCAGCTAGTATCGCTGCGATATATCGAAATGATATATCAGGCCGATACCTCGGACAACCACCACCGTGGGCCCGCGACCGGTCGAGGCGCTTCCCGCTTCGGGGGCGCCGCCGTTTACCATCGCCTGATGAGCACGGTCGGAAGGTCGTTCGACCCCACGAGGCCCCCCTCTCCGCCGCGCTCGCCCACGGTCGACTACAGCCTCGCCCGGCGTGCCGCCCTCTCGGCCGTGCGCCGGGGATTGCTGGGGACCACCGACGTCTGCGACGCTCACCCGGAGCTCCTTCGGGCGGCCAAGAACATCGGCGAGCCCATCGAGGCGAAGTGCCCCATCTGCTCCCACGACACGCTGAAGTGGGTCCGTTACGTCTACGGGGACGAGCTCAAGTCCAACAACGGCCGGGTCGTCTATCCGGCGGAGTGGCTCGCCGAGCTGTCCTCCGCGCACGACCAGTTCACCTGCTACGTCGTCGAGGTGTGCGTGGACTGCGCGTGGAACCACCTGATCCGGAGCTATCTCGCAGGCCGCAGGTTCCACGTCGTGAGCGACTCGGCGAGGAGAGAGCGCCGAGAACGAGGTTGAACGGGATCGCCCGCTCGGTCGCACTGGGCGCTCGCTGCGCGGGCGGGGTGATCGCCCTCGGCTACCTGCTCGGAGTCGTGCCGGGACCGATCGTGCCTGTGATCGGGGGGCTCGCCCTCATGACCTTCGGCCACGGCCTGCTTCTCGACCGCAGCTCCCGTTTGTTCGCGGGGCTCGGGCTGGCCATCCTCGCCGGCGCGGTGGGGATCGCTGCCCTGCGCTGGGGCGTGATGGGCCTGGAGGCGATCCGCGGAGCGCAGCAGGTGCTCGGCCCGACGGTCATGGTGGGCCCCACGCGGGCGGCCACCGCGAGCTGGATCGCGGCGATCGCCGGGGTGCTCGGGCTCGCCGTCTGGGTCGCGTCGTCGCGCCCGAAGGGGCGGGCCGCTCTCGCAGGGTGGGCCGCCGAGGTGGCCATCGGGGCCCTCGTCCTCGTCTGGGTCTTCTGGGGAGACGCGCACGACTCGTCGAGCGGCAGCGGGTCGTCGCCCGCGGCACTGCTCGAGTGGGCATTGGCGATCGCTGTGGCAGGAGCCGTAGCGGTCGCGATCGCCATCGGAGTGGGGCGGCTCGGCACCCGGTGGAGGTGGGCCGTGCCCGGAATCGCCGGCGCGGGAGTCGTCGCTGCCGCCGGCCTGGTCGCGAGCGTCCTGTAGATGGCCTACCTCTTTCTCGTCCACGCGGCGGCGGCGCTGGCTCTCGTCGCGATCTCGGGGTTGCCACGGCGCGTCCGCTCGCGCGGGGCCGTCGCGATCGCGCTCCTCGGCACCGCGGCCGCGGTCGTCCTGGTATTCGTCGAGGGCGATTGGCGCACGACGGCAATAGACGACGACGTCGCGCGCGTCGTTGGTGCAGGGATCGCCTGTGCGTGGGTGCTCGCGGCCGCCCTCGGGCCCGCGGGCGAGCGATGGCGCACCGGCGCGTTGGTCGGCGTCGCCTCGGCCGGGCTCGCGTTGTTCGCGGCCAACGAATGGGTGGTGCCCGCGCTCTTGTTCTGGCTGGTATCGAGCGTCGCCCTGGTGCTGCTCGTGTCCAGGCCCCGGGGGCAGGGCGTCGCGGCATTGTGGATCGGTGTCGCCGATGCGGCGTTCGTGGTCGCGGTCGTGGCGTTTGCCCTGGAGCGCGAGACGTGGGCCCTCGACGGCGCGTTGACCGGATGGCCCAGGTGGCTCGTCCTCGCGTCGCTGCTCGCGCGCGCGGGCGCGGTGCCGCGCTTCGGCGTGTGGCAGAGCCTTCGCTCGCCGGCCGCGGCGGCGATGCCGGTCGCGGTCGCGGGATCGTTCGTCGTGATGGCGCGCCTATTCGGCGGACCGTCCCCGTGGGTCGGGGTCGCGCTCCTCGCGGCCGGAGTGGCCGTGCTCGCGTTGTCGCTGCTCGGCCGCGCTCTCGTCGCATCGACGGTCGGCGCCTGGCCGGTCCTGCTCATGCTGGCCGCGGCCGCTATCAGCCCCGCGACCGTGGGGCGAGCGGGGGTCGCGGGTTGCCTTGCGGTCGCGCTCGTGGCCGCGTGGCCCTCCAGTGCGGGCCGCGCGCGGATCCCGAGGGGGCTCGGCATCGCGTTCCTGCCGCCGTTCGTCGGTTTCGGCGTCGTCCTGTCCGCCGCGATCGCGGCGTTCGATCGGGCGGCCGATGCTCCGACGACGTTGGGCTCCGCCCCGTGGACGGGAGCTGCGGCGATCCTGCCGCTCGCGCTGGCCGGAGGCGTCGTGCTCGGGCTGAACGCCGCCCTTCAGTCGCGCGCCGCACCGCGCGAGCCTGCTCCCGCGCTCGTGACGTGGGCGCTTGCAGTCGCCGCGCTCGCTGCGGGATTCCTGGATCCCGGCGCGGTGGGAGGGCTGGGGCGCGTGCGCGTCCTCTACGCGATCGCGGCCGTCGTGGGGGCAGCGGCGGTGTACGTCTCGCTAGCGCGTCACCACGAGGACGAGATCGTCGCCGTCGACGAGGGGGCGGACGCGACCGCGTTCGACCCCGGCCTCATGACGCTACCCCGCAGGCTCGAGTCGGCCGCCGCGTGGGCGACGGTCGTGGTCGTGGCCGGCATGGCGACGGGGGTGGGCTGGCTCACATACGAGGGCCTGCGAAACGGTTTCCTGTCCTGACATGAGAGGACGCTTCGCCGTTCCGATCGCGTGCGGCCTGGCGGCTCTTGTGATCGCCGGGACCGGCGTGACCCAGGCCCTGGCGGCAAAGGGCGGCGACATCACTGCTCTTGTAGGGATCATGCCCAGCGAGCCCCTCGCCCCGGTCGCGGCCGAGCACGACGCCAAGTTCGTGTATTCGACGGACCATCTCGACGGCGCGTACTTCTACGCGATAGCGGTCGACCCGCTCGCCACCGGCGAGGAGCACGACCTCGTCGACGTGCCGGCGTACCGGTTCGGCCATCCCGGATACGGATGGCTCGCGTGGCTGGTCGCCGCCGGCCGTCCGAGCGCGGTGCCGAGCTCGATGCTCTTCATCGGGCTCGTATGCATGTTCCTTGCGGGCGCGGCGGCAAGCGTGCTGTCGTCCGAGCTCGGGTGGTCGCCGTGGGGGGGCCTGGTCGTGGCGCTCAATCCGGGGCTCGTCTTTGCGACGTTCGCCGACAACAGCGAGCCCCTTGCGATGACGGTCCTCATCCTCACCTTGCTCGCATGGATGAGCGAGCGACGCGGATGGGCCTGCGCCGGGCTCGTCGCCCTGTGCATGATCAAGGAGCAGTTCGTCCTCGTGCCGCTCGCGCTCTTGATGTGGGATCTCGCGCAGGTAGCGCGCGACCGCGTCGAACCGCCGCCGGTGCGCGAGTGGATCAAACGGATCGCGCTCCTTGCGGCGGGTCCGATCGCCCTCGGCTCGTGGTTCGTCTATCTGCGCTCGGTGTACGGCGAGTGGCCCTTCCAGCAGCACCCGTTGCTGCTCAACCCGCTCACGACTCCGCCGTTCGGCTACCTCGACACCGTGAGGAGGGCCGCCGGGCTCCATGCGGGATCGGGCGACGCCTCTCAGCTGGGTGGCGCGGCACTGCCGCTACTCCTGGTCGTCGGCGCGGCGCTCCTCATCGGGATCGTGCGCGGGATTCGCTTCTCGAGCCCGGTCGACCCCGTCTTCATCCTGCTGACGGTGCTGATGTTCAGCTTGACGTGGGTGCAGCTCCTCTATCCGAAGGACCTGCTGCGGATCGCCGCGGTGCAGCTTGCGCTCCTCCCGGCAGTCGTCGCGGGGGTCCGCCGGCCGGCCGAGGCCGCGCCCGATCCGCCCGTAATGCGCACCTAACGGAGGGGCTTGCCTAGACTTCTCGCGTGAGAATCCTTCCCCGCCGGCGCGGTCGCCGTGGCAAGCTCCCGAAGCTCCCGTCGAGGACGCAGCGGTGGCTGCTCCGGTTCGGCTGGCTGCTGCCGTTGCTGGCGCTCGTGATCGGCGGTGGGATCCTCGCGCTGACGTACGCGTTCGCGTCGATTCCACTCCCGAGGGACATCAAGCTGTCGTCGTCGGCGGAGGTCTTCGATCGCAACGGCGTTCGCATCGGCACGTACTCGAACGAGATACACCGCTTCCTGATCGACACCACCGAGCTCCCGAAATACGTCGGCCAGGCGGTCGTCGCGGCCGAGGACAGGGACTTCTACGAGCACGGCGGGATCTCGCTGAAGGGCATCCTGCGCGCCGCGTGGGCGAACGTCACCGGCGGCGAGATCCAGCAGGGCGGTTCGACGATCGCGCAGCAGTACATCAAGAACGCGGTGCTTCAGAACCCGGAACGCACGATCACCCGCAAGATCAAAGAGGCGATCCTCGCGATCAAGCTCGAGCGCCGCTATTCGAAGCAACAGATCCTCGGCTTCTACTTGAACACGATCTACCTCGGTCGCGGCAACTACGGAGTCGAAGCCGCGTCGCGCTCGTACTTCGGTCGCCCTGCAGATGAGATGTCGTTGTCGGAGGCAGCGTTTCTCGCGGGGATCATTCCGTCGCCCGAGTCCTACCGGCCCGAGCGCGATGCCGTCGCCGCGAAGGCGCGTCGCGATCGCGTCCTCGACCTGATGGCCGACGAGGGTTACATCTCGGAGGAGCGCGCCGAGCAGGCGTCGCGCGGGAAGGTCAAGGTCGAGCCCGTCACCCAGCGCAGCGTCGAGAACCAGAAGGCTGCCTACTTCATGGAGTGGCTGCGCAAGGAGTACCTCTACCCGGAGTATGGCGACCGTCTGTACACGTCGGGGCTCAAGATCCACACGACGCTCGACCTCAAGATGCAGGACTCGGCGGAGGATGCCGTCGCGGAGGTCTTGACGGAGAAAGAGGACCCGCAGGCGGCGGTGGTGTCGATGACGCCGGACGGCGCGGTGAGGGCGTTCGTCGGGGGCCGGGACTTCCGCAACGTCGAGAAGGCGCGCGGGTTCAGCTATGCGTCCGACCCGCCGGGGCGCCATCCAGGGTCGTCGTTCAAGCCCTGGACGCTGCTCACTGCGATCGAGGAGGGCATCTCGCCGACGTCGACGTTTTCGGGCCGATCGCCCTACACGTATCCGGTGGATCCCTGCGGCGTGAATGACCCGGTCGAGAACTACGGCGGTAGCTCGTACGGGACGATGACGCTCGACTCGGCGACCACGAACTCGGTCAACACCGTCTATGCCCAGCTGATCGCGCAGGTGGGGCCGGACAAGGTCGCCGACATGCTCGAGGACCTCGGCTTCGACGGCAACGGGTTCACCGACAAGCTCGACCCGATCGAGCCGCGCTGCTCGCTCGCCTTGGGAGCGTTCGATGCGACTCCCGTCCAACAGGCGCGCGCGTACGCGGCGCTGGCCAACGGCGGCGTTTTGCCCGAGGTGCAACCGATCATCCGTATCGACGACTCCGACGGGAACTGCTTGAAGGCCTACCGCCCGGTGAAAGAGGAGTACGACTGTGCCGAGGAGGACCCGCTCGAGACCCATCGGGTCGCGAGCGAGAACTCGGCGAGCGTAATCACCGAGGTCCTGACCCATGTGGTGGAGGGAGGCACTGCGACCGCCGCGGAGATCGGCCGGCCGGTCGCGGGCAAGACGGGGACCGCGCAGAACAACAAGGACGCGTGGTTCGGTGGTTACGTCCCACAGCTCGCGACGGTGGTGTGGGAGGGCTATCCGATCGACAAACGAAACGGGGAGGAATACCAGCCCCTCATGCAGTCGTGCGCCGACCTCGAGCTGTGCAGGCCGGTGCACGGCTACACGGTCACCGGAGGTGGCACGCCTGTGAGCCCTGCCGTCATCTGGCAAAAATTCATGGAAGAGGCCGTCCTCGAGCTGGAGGTCGTGCCGTTCCCGACGCCGTCGGCTCTCCCGACGCGCGTCATCCGCTCCCCGGGCACGGGCGTGTACACGGGCCCGCCGGATCCCGTCGAGACCGACGAGCCGCCCGAGGAGCCACCGGAGACCGAGGAGCCTCCACCCGAGACGTCGGAGCCTCCACCACCGCCGAGCGAGCCCCCTCCGCCGACGGTGGTGATCACCCCGACCGGCGCGCCGGGAAGGCGCGAATGAGCGACCAGTCGAGCGAGACCGACGCGTACGCGCGCATGGCCGCGGCGCGATCGCGCAACGTCACGATCGTTCTCGTCGTCAGCGCGCTCACACTCTTGGGCGGCTATCTCTTCAAGGCGCAGTGCCTTCAGCCGTGGATCGACAACCACCAGTACGAGGTCCTCTGCTACAACGACCTGCAACCTCTGTATGGGATCCGGGGAGTGGCTCAGGGGATCTTCCCGTACGTCCATGCCGAGATGTCGGGCGGCGAGCTGCTCAACGGCGGTATCGAATACCCGGTGCTGACGGGGGTCTTCATGTGGTTCGCCGGCCTGTTCACGGACGACGCGAACAGCTACCTGAGGGTGAGCGCCATCCTCCTCGCCCCGTTCGGCATGCTGGCGAGCTATCTCCTCGCTCGTCTGTCCGGGCCGCGCGCGCTCTTGTGGGCGGCCGCTCCGGCAATCGTCCTGTACGCGTTCCACAACTGGGACCTGCTCGTCGTCGCCGCGATGGTGGCCGGGTTCTGGGCGTGGCGACGCGAGAAACCGGCGTGGGCGGCGGTCGCATTCGCGGTGGGGGGCGCGTTCAAGCTCTTTCCGATCTTCTTCTTGGCCCCGCTGGCGCTCGATCGGCTGTTCCGTCGCGACGTGCGCGGCGCGATCGTCACGTCGATAGCCGGGGTCGGGACGTGGGTCGCCATCAACCTGCCGTTCGCGCTAGCGAACTTCGAGGGCTGGTTCGGGACCTACGAGTTCCACCAACTGCGGACCCCGAACTTCGACAGCCTCTGGTTCCAGACGTGGCCCGACCTGTCCGTCTCTGCGGTGAACCGCCTGACGACGGCTCTGCTGGTGGGAACGTTCCTCGCGATCCTCGGGGTGTCGATCTGGCGCGCTCGTCGTACGGGCGGCGCATATCCGTTCGTTCAGGTGTGCGCGGCCCTGCTTGCCGCGTTCCTCCTCTGGAACAAGGTGCACTCGCCGCAGTACACGTTGTGGCTGTTGCCCTTCTTCGTGCTCGTCGGCACGAGTGTGGTGTGGTGGCTCGCCTACACCGCCGTCGACCTACTGGTGTACGTCGGCGTGTTCCGGTGGTTCTTCAACGGCGCCGAGAGCGCGCGCCACGCCATGCAGTACGGGGTGTGGGGCCGCGCCGGCTTGCTCCTGCTGTTGATCGGCGTGTTCCTGTGGTCGAAGCCAGCGCTCACCGGTGACGATCCCGTCGCTGCTGGAGACCGAGAGCCGCTCGCCCCCGATCCACCCCTGCGCACGGCGGGCGCGGCGGCTCCGAGCTAGCCCGGGGCGCGGTCGCGCGCGCCGCGCGCCAGAATCGTGAACGCGACGATGCCGACGGCCAACACTCCGAGGTTGCGCGTCAGGATCATCAACTGCGGCACGAGCTCGCCGTCACCCTGGAAGACGAGCTCGTCGTAGTTGAAGGGATAGATGAGCTGGGTCAAGGCGCACAGCGGGAGCAGAGCCAGCGATGGGACGGTCAGTTGCGAGCCCCTCCCGCTCGCAACGATCGCGGCGAGCGCCAGTAGCCACACCATGAACTGCGGGGAGAACACCGTTCCGACCGCCACGATGCACGCGAGCGTTGCGAACGACACCTCGGCTGCGAGCGGGTCGTCATCGTCGCGGAGCTTGAACGCGAAGAGGATGCCGGCGCCGAGGGCCGTCAGCGCGGCGAGGTCGGCGAGAACCTCGAGCGTCGACGACATCCCGCTCGCGACGTGGAATGCGCCGAAGCTGAATTCGACCGCCGCGCCGTGGCCGAAGTGGGCGGCGATGAGCAGCGACGTCCCCCACAGGCTCTCGATCTGCAGGCCGCGGTCGGAGTGGTACCCGATGACGTTCGACAGAAGCGAGCCCAGCGACCCGACGAACGGAAGGACGATGGCGGCAGCGACGAGCGCGGCCCCTGCGATCAGCGCGCGCTTGTTGCGCGCCATGATCGCCGCGATGGGCAGGATGAGAACCGGGTAGACCTTCGCGACGACGCCGAGGCCCAGCCATCCCCCGGAGACCCCGGGCGAGTCCGCGCTCCACCTCTCGAACGCCCAGATCGTCGCGATCGCGGGGATCAGGTCGAGCCGGAGATAGAGGATGGGGCCGATCGCCGGCACGCCGATCGCCCACAGCCACATACCGATCGTCGACCCGCGCCGGCGCCCGACGGCGGCGACACCGAGCAAGCCCGCGAGGTCGAGGACCAGCATCGACAGGATGAACAGCGTCCGGTAGGCGTCGTCCGGGCCGATCGAGGGCATGAGCGCGAACGGCAGGACCGCGGGCGGGTACTCGATCGCCACGTCGGAGTACGGGGTGAGGCCGCCCTTCGTTATGGCATCGGACCACCTCCTGTAGATCTCGACGTCGCCGACGATGCGGGTGTTCGGGGTCCCGTAGCTGTCGGGATGGTCGGCGAGATAGACGGCCCCGAGCCTCGTGACGACCACGACGACGAGTAGCAACCAGGGGAGCGTGCGCGCCGACGTCTCGCTTCGCCGATCCGCCGCCGCCTCCGTCGTCATCGCGCCGAGTGTATGAACCGCGTCACCGCTTCCGTCACACCCCGGCGCTACCGTCCACGCGGGTCGGTCGGTTCGGCGGCTTTCGGGCGACACGAAGGGAGCGGGAGCGTGATACCGAGGTGCTAGCATCTCGCCCGGTGCGCGACAGGCGTAACCGGCGGCTTGGAGGCTCGGGCCGCATCGATCCCCTGCCCGCCGGCGTCCCTTGGGTGCCGGGGGGCCTCGGAGCCGGAGACGGCTCGAGCCCGGAGGAGGAAGCATGCGAAGTTACGAAGCGATGGTGATCGTCGACGCGCGCCTCGAGGAAGGCGACATCCAGAAGGCCGTCGACAAGTTCTCGGCCGCGGTCGGGGACAACGGCGGCCACCTCTCCAACCTCGATCGCTGGGGCAATCGCCGGTTCGCGTTCGAGATCAACCACCAGAACGAGGGCTACTACTTCGTCGCGAGCTTCACCGCTCCGCAGGCGGCGATCGAGCCCCTGCAGCGAATCCTCCAGATATCCGACGAGTTCATCCGCGGGAAGATCGTCCAGCTCGGGCCGGCGGCCGGCAACGGCGCAGGCAAGGGCGCGAAAGGTAAGGAGTAGGGCATGGCATCGGACAACTGCGTAACGCTCGTCGGAAACATCACGGACGACCCCGAGCTCCGCTTCACGCCCTCGGGCGCAGCGGTCGCGAACTTCACCGTTGCCGTGAACCGCCGCTACAAGAACCAGGACGGCCAGTGGGAGGACAAGCTCGACGGGTTCTTCCGCTGCAATTGCTGGCGCGACATGGCCGAGAACGTGGCCGAGTCACTGCAGAAGGGGTCGCGCGTCGTGGTCGTCGGCCGCCTGCAGCAGCGCTCGTGGGACGACCAGGACGGCAACAAGCGGTCCACGTTCGAGGTCCAGGTCGACGAGGTCGGGCCTTCGCTTCGCTGGGCGACCGCGTCGATCCAGAAGTCACAGCGCTCGGGTGGATCCGCTCCGTCGAGCGGCGGCAGCGGCGGCGGTGGCGGCGACTGGGGCGCGCCGGCTCCGGTCGGAGGGCCCCCGGCCGACGAGGCCAGCTTCTGATGGCCAAAGATCGCAGGCCGCCGCGTCAGGCGACGCAGCGCAAGGGCAAGAAGAAGTACTGCCAGTTCTGCGCGGACCAGCAGGACTACGTCGACTACAAGGACATCGCCCTCCTGCGCAAGTTCATGAGCGACCGCGGCAAGATCCGTGCGCGGCGTGTCACGGGCAACTGCTCCCAGCACCAGCGCCTTGTCGCGACCGCGGTGAAGAACGCGCGCGAGATGGCACTGCTCCCGTACTCGACGAGATAGGAGACACGAGACCGTGAAGGTGATCCTGGCCAACGACGTCGAGAAGCTCGGCCGTAAAGGCGACGTCGTCACGGTCGCCGACGGCTACGCGCGCAACTACCTCGTTCCCAAGGGCCTCGCGTTGATCGCGACCAAGGGCTCGCTGCGCCAGGCCGAGATGATGACGCGCGCTCGGCGCGAGAAAGAGCAGCGCGACAAGGAGGCCGCCGCGGCCCGCGTCGCGTCCCTCGGCGCGTCGCCGGTCTACATCTCGGCGCGCGCGGGCGAGGAGGGCCGGCTGTTCGGATCGGTCACCAAGTCCGACGTCGCCCGGGCGATCGAGGAGCAGCTCGGCGAGGCGGTCGACCGCCACCTCGTGCGCCTCGACGACCCCATCCGTTCGCTGGGGTCCCATCAGGTGGAGATCCACCTGCACGAGGAGGTCAACGCGCTCGTGACCGTCGAGGTCATCGCGCACGAAGAAGAGGAGTAGCTCGTTTGCCCGAGCGTCGCGCGTCCGCCTCCGACGGCGGGGGCCGCTCCGCTCCGGCAGACCGTTTTTAAGCCTGCGCTTCGCTAGACCCCCGCCGTCTCCGGCTACCAAGCTGCCGCTCAGGCCGGTGCGGGGAGTGGGTTGGGCTCCTGATCGCTCTGCTCCGGCACAGTTTCAGCCTGCGCTGCGCTGGCCGCCGCCGTGCCAGGCTCGTAGATCGCGGCGGTTCCGGCCGCGCGCCGCCTGGGTGTTCGCGTTTAAACAGGTTGTCCAGATGGTTTGTCTTGTCCCGCAAGGGCAATCGGGCTTATCCCAAGATTCGTCCGTCGACTTGTTACGCACACCACGTCGGGCCTAGCTTTCGTTAGTCGTCGGGCGTAGGGGCCTGCCGGCAACTTCCCCGCAAACCCACGTTCCTGTCACACCCCTAGACGAACATATGTTCGTCATAGGTCGGACTCTGTTGGGAGGCATAGGTGGCGCAGCGGGCACCCCTCGAGGCGGTTCGGCCGAGCCGTATCCCGCCGCACAACCTCGACGCCGAGCAATCGGTGCTGGGGGCCATGCTCGAGTCCAAGGACGCCATCGCGAACGTCGTCGAGATCCTCAAGCCCGAGGACTTCTACAAGCCCGCCCACACGCTGATCTACGAGACGGTCCTAGCTCTCAACGAGCGGGGGGAGGCGGCGGACGCGATCACGGTCGCCGACGAGCTCAAGCGCCGCGGCGTCCTCGACCAGATCGGGGGCAAGCCCTACATCCACGGCCTGCTCGAGGCGTACCCGACCGCGTCCTCGGCCGCCTACTACGCGCGCATCATCGAGGAGCACTCGTTGCTGCGCCAGCTCATCGAGGCCGGCGGCAAGGTCCAAGAGCTCGGGTTCTCGATGCCCGAAGACGTCGTCGAGGCGATCGACGAGGCCGAGGAGGTCGTCTACAACGTCGGCGACAAGCGTCTCAAGGACGACTACTCGCACATCCGGCCGCTGCTCACGAAATCGATGTCGGACATCGAAGCCTTGTACGAGCGCGGCGAGCACATCACCGGGCTCGCATCGGGCTTTCCGGACCTCGACGACATGACGAGCGGCTGGCAACCCTCGAACCTGATCATCGTCGCTGCACGCCCGAGCATGGGTAAGTGCCTGGAAGCGTCTTCCATTATCGACGACCCCACGACCGGAAAGCGTCTGACGATCGAGAGGTTCGTACAAGAGCGGCGAACTCGTGTCTCGGGCATCTCCAGCGTGGGCCTAATTGATCCGCTAGAGGTGACCGACTGGATCCCGAACGGTCTGAGACCTTGTTTCCGTGTGAGGACGCGCACCGGTCGCACGATCTCAGCGACGGCCAATCACCCTTTCTTGACCGTCGACGGGTGGGTCCCTCTATCCGACCTCTCGGTCGGTCGCCGCGTCGCGGTCGCGAGAGAACTCCGAATCTTCGGGAAGGACGACTCCTGGTCGCTGGAGCGCGTTCGGCTTCTGGGTTACTACATAGCCGAGGGAGGCCTAACCGGCGGTGCGGCGGTGTTTACAAACGCTGACACCGTCATTCGTGATGACTTCGAGAACTGCATAGTGCAAGAGTTCCCCGATTGTTCCGTCCGTTTGAACAAGTGGGCGATGACGCCCCGAAAGACAACACGTGGCATATCGCGGAATTCGGTAGTTCAGTGGTTGAGGACCATTGGTCTGATGGGAAAGAGTGCCCTACAGAAGCGCTTTCCCGATTTCGTCTGGGGTTGGCCGAGGGAGCACTTGGCCAATCTCCTCCGAGCGCTCTTTAGCTGTGATGGCACCGTGTACTCCATGGGGGGTTATGCACGGATCGAGTTCACGGTGGCCTCCGAACGTTTGGCCGAGGACGTGCACCATGCCCTGACCCGCTTTGGGATCGTCTCTAAGCTCTGGCAGAAGACCTTGCGGTCGTGGCGGGTAGAGATCACAGAGCCCGACTCCATGCAGGTCTATCAACACGAGATCGGGTGGATTGGTCAAAAGTCCGAGCGCGTCTACGTCGACACGGGTATGGCGCGACGCTCCAACACCGGTCATTTGCCGCCGGAGGCATGGAACCTCGTGCGAAAGGCCCTGGAGGCGCGCGGGATGTCTCTAAGTGAGCTTGCGCGCCGCTCGGGGGAAGCCCAGAACCTTCATACGAAGCGCGGGCTTCCACAGCGAAGACTAGCCAAGTATGCAGAGATTCTTGATGACGATGATCTTCGGTGGCTAGCTAGCCCCGACTTTTACTGGGACGAGATCATCGAGATCACTCCGGTGGGACCGAAGCCCGTCTATGACCTCACCGTGCCTATGGGTTCGAACTTTGTTGCGCAAGACATCTGCGTGCACAACAGCTCCCTCCTAAACGACTTCGTCTTGCACGCCACGACGCGCACGAAAGTTCCCGTCGTCATCTTCAGCTTGGAGATGAGTCGCGACGAGCTCGTCAAGCGATTCCTGTCCTCCGAGGCAAAGGTCGACTCGCAACGCATCAGCAAGGGCTCGCTGCAAGAGCAGGACTGGACGCGTCTATCGTCCGCGCTGGGCAGGCTCGCCGAGGCGCCGATCTACATCGACGACTCCGCCAACATCACGCTGATGGAGATGCGCGCGAAGTGCCGGCGGTTGAAGGCCAAACACGGGCTCGGTCTCGTGATCGTCGACTACCTGCAGCTCATGCAGTCGCCGCGCAAGTCCGAGAACCGTCAGCAAGAAGTGTCCGAGATCTCCCGCTCGCTGAAGATCATGGCGCGCGACCTGCAGGTCCCGGTGATCTGCGCATCGCAGCTGAACCGCATGGTCGAGACACGCAGCGACAAGCGCCCCCTCCTCGGCGACCTGAGAGAATCTGGAAGTATCGAGCAAGATAGTGACCTTGTGATGTTCATCTACCGCGACGAGGTCTACAACCCGGACTCCGAGGCGCGGGGCGAGGCCGAGCTACACGTCGCCAAGCACCGCAACGGCCCCACAGGCACCGTGCGGCTCGCGTTCATGAACCAGTACACGAAGTTCGCCTCGATAGCGAAGGCGCCGCGCTGACCGAAGCGACGGAGCAGCTTCCGTCGGTTCGCCGCATTCGCGCCGTGCACGGGCGGTTGCGCAAGGCTCAAGGCCCGTTCCGCGCCAAACCCTCGCTCGATCCTCTGGACGAGCTGATCCTCACCGTGCTCTCACAGAACACGTCCGATACGAATCGGGATCGCGCGTTCGCCGGGCTCAAGCAACGCTTCAGGACGTGGCCGGACGTGTGGGCCGCGCGCACGCAGGACCTCGCGGACGCGATCCGGCCGGGAGGGATCGCGAACGTCAAGGCCGAGCGGATCAAGGCCATCCTCGATGAGATCCGAGAGCGCGAGGGAAAGCTCAGTCTCGCTCGTCTGAGAAAGATGAGCGACGAGGAGGTGACCGCGTACCTCGCAACCCTGCCCGGAGTGGGACCGAAGACGATCGCGTGCGTGCTCGTCTTCTCGCTGGGCCGGGCGGCGTTTCCAATCGACACCCACGTTCATCGCATCGCCGGGCGGCTGGGATGGATCGATCGCAAGCTCAGCGCGGACAAGGCCCATCACACCCTTGCCCCCCGGGTTCCTCCGGAGATCCGCTACGAGCTGCACGTCGCCCTGATCGAGCACGGGCGCACTATCTGCGTGGCGCGCAACCCTCGGTGCACGGAGTGCGTTCTGTTCGACCTGTGCCCCGCGGGGGCCGAGTTCGTGGCGACTGCCCACGCCCGCTGACGCCCCCGCGCCGTCGCACATCCCCGACTGTGACCAATCTGCAGCCTCTGGTCGCGCCGACAGGAGTGAGAGCGGGTGAGGGGAATCGAACCCCCGTAGCTGGCTTGGGAAGCCCCAACGGAATGCACGAGTGCATCCCTCAGCTCTGCCTGAATGTGCAGGTCAACGCCCTCTCGGGTTGGTTGACCTCATGGAGCTTCACCCGCACGCTCACACTCCGGTAACAGTTTTCGACTAGCGAGTGCGGTAAGCCGCAAGGTGCACTCGACCGCGCCGCACTGTGTCCTGCACTAAGTCGTATCGGCCGTAACCGACGCGTTTGATCTGAGGAATGCGTTTCAGGTGAGAAATGATGTTCGCCGGTCGCCCCTGTCCCGGCAGCGGAACGCCGAGCGTCACCAAGCGCGCCGTTATCTCTTTCACCGTCAGCGGCCCGATTGCATCTTGGAAGATGCCGACAATGGCCGCGTGAAAACGAGGACCATCGACCCGCTCCACTTTCGGCGCGGGACGCGCATCCCCCACTCCCGTCAAAGGAGGGGCTGCCTCCGACCCGAGGGCGGTTTCCAGTTGACCCGCCAGAAGCCTTATGAGGCGAAGTTCGTTGTGCAGTCGCCCGGAGTCAGTCGCGTCGTAGTCCCGGACCAAGTAGTGGCAGTGTCCGGCGAGAGTCTCCAAGCCCTCTCTTACAAAGTCCAAATTGCAGTCTCTCCAAACGTGTGGCGCTACTTATAGAGTGTAGACGTATAGTCTCACGAACCGTCTCCTAGCCGCATGAGAGAGCGACGGGACCAAGCCGCCCTGCGGAAGTTCGGAAAGGCGATGGCCGAGATGCGTTTGGCGGCAGACTTATCCCAAGAGGAACTAGCCGACCGAAGCGGGCTCCATCGCACCTACATCGGGAGCGTCGAGCGGGGCGAGCGGAACCCCACGGTCATCTCCCTCTTGCGAATTTCCAAGGGACTCGGATGCCCGCCTAGCGCCTTGCTGCAACGCCCTTTCTCTTAAGAGCCGCATGAATCCGGCCGCGGCTTGCGCCTACGCGGTACGTTGAAGTCGGAAAAGGACGGTCTTGGCCTGGCATCCAGCCCCCTCAAGTCGTCTGAAAGGCCGAGGCTCCCTGGTACCAGGGACTCCCCTCGGCCTTCTTTTATGCCGCTAGCGGGAGCACTTTCTCAACCATCCAGACCCAGCGTTTTTCTCAACGGTGCGGCCCCTTTTGGCGGCTTGCCTTGGCCGGGATTGATTACGCCCTTAATCCGGAGCTGCCACTTGCGTCTCGTTCCTTGCTTGTTGATTAGGTTCGGATTCCGGGCATAGGCGACTGTTATGAGATGAGCTTCCATTGCGCCAATCACCGACTCGTTCCGGCGCCCGGCGCGCCTCTCCTCCTCGTATCGAATCAGGAACAGAACCAATCTTCCGGTCTCTCCCTCTAGTCCCCTGTGCAGTTTTCGGAAGTTGCCATCCTTGAAACAGGCGCCTCTGAACTTGCCCGCGGCCGTTTTTCCGACATAGATCGGCTTACTTCCGCCGCCCGAGGTCTGCAAAGCGAATACATAGCAGCCACGAGCGTCGGCAAGTGGCCGGAACCCAGGACGTTCCCATAGGACCTTGAGTGTCTCGTGGTCTGGGTATCTGTTTCTGGCTGGCCCCGCGAGCGGAATGTTGAACGGCCCGAAGGGAGTGAACTCGTACGTCTTTGGTACTGACGCGGTGCTTCGCCGCTTAGCTGCCACCCAGTCCCCCTATCGTTCTAGATGCATCCCTACCTTCGAGTTTCGTGAAACTACCCCGTGCGATGGCCGCGGCCCGATATGGGCACTAGGTTGAGGGCCTAGTGCGCTTAGCGCTCCAACCTTCCAAGTTGGTAACGCCGTAACTGGCCTACGAGGCTTGCCGAAATTGGTCTCGTACCCTTCCGATAACACCGCGCTAACAGCGTGGCCAGCCCCAACGCGAGTCGCGGGCGGTAATCCTCGTACCGTGCGGTACCACGTTGACGGGTAGCTGGCCTGTCAGGCCAGTGACGGGGGAGGGTGATTCGGAAGTGGGTTGGAGCGGTAACACGCGCGCTAGCAGATACGAGCCGGTGAGGGTTCGATGGACGCACTTCCCCCGCTCCACGGCGCTCCTGTGGAGCTTGTGGAGCGGGTGAAGGGAATCGGACCCTCGTAGCTGGCTTGGGAAGCCAGTGCTCTGCCATTGAGCTACACCCGCGTCAAGCGCAGAGATTATAGGTAGCGCTTGGCGGCAAGCTCGGTGGGACGCTCGCCCGGTTGGGGCATCAGGCGCCGACGCCCGGTGGCTCGTCGCGGAGTCGTCGTGCGGTCATCCAGGCGCCGGCGTGCCATCCCCGAGGCGCGCGGCGGCACGTATCGGAACGCGTGCAAGAGCAAGACATCGGGCTGCGCCTTTACTAGGGTGATGGCTCCGCGCCGCGGAGTCGAAAGGGGAGAACGATGGCCACGCACAAGATGCAAAGTGGCGAGATCGAGTTCGAGGTCCTGCTCGACGACGATGGTCGGATAAGCGACGTCGTCGGGCCCTGGCCCGAGGCGGATGGAGAGGTGGAACTGACGGGTGTTCTGCCACCGCATGCGAAGGTCGGCAATGCTCCCGAGCACATCAACTCGTTCGCGGAGGACCGGGGAATGGACGTTTGTTTCTACGATGGGGATGGGTGCCGGACGTGTTTTTGTGTCGGGGAACGCATGACGTGCATCCGAATGTGCTGAATTCCACGGGAGGTTGCGTGTGACGGATCCTGAGACCTATTCCACCCGACCCGACGTCGTAGCAGCCCTGGATGAGTACGCAACGATGTGCCTCGACCTCATCCAAAACCGGAGTGTGACGGACGCTCTGCCGGATGTCGCCGAGTACCTGCGAGGTCAAGGCGTGGAGGAGCCACCCGAGGGCGCGATCCACATTCAGCACACGGTCAACGCGGTCGATGTGAAACCCCTCAAACAGTTGTGTCCGGATGGTTCGGATGGGTGCATTTCGAAATGCAAGCCGATTCGCGGAGAGATACATTGCGTGTGGATTTGTCGGTGCTGAGTCCTCCGATGACCTCGTTCCAACAGCAGTAGGTCGTTTCCCGACCGCCGGCGAGGCCATGGCCATCCGGAGCGACCGGCCAAGCGCGGACCGCGCGCTCAGTAGACTGCCCACGGAGATAGCGGAGCGACCGAGACCCGCGAATGTGAGGAGCCAGAGTGATCCTGTCCGACCGCGACATCAAGGCCGAGATCGCGACCGGGCGGATCGGGATCGACCCCTTCGACGAACGCGCGGTGCAGCCGTCGTCGGTCGACCTCCGCGTCGACCGTTACTTCCGCACCTTTCACAACGCCCGGCATCCCTACATCGACGTCAAGAAGCCGATGGACGGCCTGACCGAGTTGGTCGACGTCAAGGACGACGACCCCTTCATCCTGCACCCGGGCGAGTTCGTGCTGGGCTCGACCGCGGAGTACGTCAGGCTCCCGAACGATCTCGTCGCCCGGCTCGAAGGCAAGAGCTCGCTCGGCCGCCTCGGCCTCCTGATCCACTCCACGGCCGGTTACGTGGACCCGGGCTTCGAGGGTCATTTGACGCTCGAGCTCAGCAACGTCGCTAATCTCCCGATCACGATCTACCCCAACATGAAGATCGGCCAGATCAGCTTCTTCCGGCTCTCGTCCGCGGCCGAGAACCCGTACGGTTCGAGCAAGGTCGGCTCGAAGTACCAGGGTCAGCGGGGCCCCACCCCGTCGAAGTACTACGAGAACTTCGAGGAGCAGTGATGGAAGAGCGAATCGTCGCACCCGATCCGGTCACCGACCCGCAGGGCTATCAGCAGGCGTTGCTCGACCTTCTCGGAGAGCGCGACCCGGTCGACGTGCTGGCAACCACGCCAGAGGTGATCGAGGACACCACTGCCGAGCTCGATCTCGCCGTCTTGCAGAAGCGTCCCGAGGCCAACGAGTGGTCGGCGGAGGAGATCCTCGGCCACATCTTCGACGCCGAGATCGTCTACGCGTTCCGCTGGCGCATCATCGTCGCGCAGGAGGGCATCCACTACCCGGGCTACGACCAGGATGCGTGGACCCAGCTTCCCCGGCCGCCGTTCCCCGAGCTGCTTGCCGCGTTCGCGTCCCTACGGCGGGCCAACATCTGTTTGATCGAGGAGGTCCCCTCCGATCAGTACGGCCGGACCGGGCATCACGCCGAGCGCGGCCCCGAGAGCTTCGACCTCTCGATAAAGGTCGTGGCCGGCCACGACCTCGCGCACCTGAAACAGCTGGAGCAGACCCTCGCCGCCGTAAGGGCCTGACGGGCAATCCCTAATCGCAATCCCGCTCGTGCGTCACGACGAGCTCGGGGCGGTTCACGCGGGCATCCGAGGAGACGATCGTCGCGGTCGCGAACGGCGGCACGCCTTCCATGTCGCGGATGGTGAAGACGATAGGGCCGGTCTTCGGTGCACGGAGCGACCTCGAGGGAAACGGATACCCGGCCATCCACAGCCTGACGATGTCGGTGACGTCGGACGCAACTCGGCCGGAGGGGTCCAGCTCGAGGCTTCCGCGCGGTCGGATGTCGAGCGCGGATCCCGAGTAACCGAATGCGTCGCCCTCTCGCTTGTCGGCGGCATCGAAGACGAGCGAGGGGTAGACCGCGAGCTCCTCGGCGACTTCCCCCCTCGTCCTCTCGGTGTAGATACGCAATTGCGCCGCCACGATGCATCTCCGGGGAGTGCGCGGCCGGTCGATGGCGAGTATCGCCACGTCCCTATGACCGACGCGGATCGTCGGCGAATCGACTCTCGCGAGCACGGTCCCCGGTACGGCCGGGGAGACGCCGAAGTCGTTGACGACCCGTTGGATCGTCGTCTCGGTCTCCACGCTGTGAGCCACCCGGCGCGGAGAGTCCACGCCACGCGTCGGGGACTCGACGTCGCTCGTCGGTTCGCAGGCCAGAATCACCAAGAGCACCAATAACGCGGCCCGCCACCGTCCCGCCATAGCTCGATCCTCGCGCCGTGCTGGCACTATGCCATCAGTTGCCGGGGTCGCGAGAGCGAAGAGCCCACCCGGTCAGGCCCGGCCGGCCGTTGCATGATTTCGGCATCTCGTGATGGGAACGGTTTCGTCTAGTCGTCCGTCTTTCTCGTAGATCCCCGGGCAGGCGGATCGGCTGGAGGAGGCGGCATGAGGTTCCTGAGCACGACGATCATGGTGGCGACCATCGCGTTAGCCGTGCCCGCGGCGCATGCCGCCGAGGCCGACACGATGCTGGCGAGCGCGGGACGGGACGGGAAGTCGACCGGCTACAAGGCCGAGATCGGGGGCATCTCCGGGGAGGGGCGCTATGTCCTCTTCAGCTCTCGCTCGCCGGACATCGTCAAGGGCGACACCAACGGAGCCCGAGATGTCTTCGTGTGGGATCGCAAGACCGGAAAGTCGGTCCGGGCAAACGTCTCGTCGGATGGGTCCCAAACCAGCCACGAGAAGGCTTACGGGCACATCGGGAGCACGGCGGCGGCCATCTCCGATGACGGCTCGGTCGTGTTGTTCGGCGGCCGGGGCGCCGGGCTGACCCGTTCCGACTCGGATGCTTCGGACGCGTTCGTCCGCGATCTGCGAACCGGAAAGACGACGCTGGTCAGTCGCGGCCCCGATGACACAGTGGGCTACCCGGGGGCGCTCTCGGCCAACGGTCGTTTCGTCGTCTACGGCCTCTTTGCCTCAGGTGAGCGGGAGATCATTCTCTTCGACCGGCAAACACGAGAGCGGTCGAGCGTCGAGCTGCCCGTCCGGCAAGGTCAGGATTACTCCCAAGACGTCGTGGCGATCACGAACGACGGGCAGTCGGTGACCTTCGTCTCGAACGACCCCGAGCTGCAGTCCGATTCGGTCATGCCGGGGGGCGAGCAGGTCTACATGCTCGACGTCCCGACCGGCGACGTCGAGCAGGTGAGCGTCTCGTCCGACGAGCAGGGCGCGAACAACAACTCCGGCGGCGGGCGCACGTCGCCAGACGGTCGCTACGTCGTGTTCGAATCCACCGCGAGCAACCTGGCCCCAGGCCACGTCAACAGGTCGCAGGACGTCTTCCTCCGCGATCGCGTCGAGGGAACGACGACGGTGGTCACCGTTGGTCAGGCCGGACTGCCGGCCGACGGCCCGAGCTGGTCGCGCGACGTCTCGGACGACGGATGCCGCGTCGCGTTGGACTCCGACGCGTCGAACCTGGTCGAGGGCGACACCAACAGCCTTACCGACGTTTTCGTGCGCGATCTGTGCGCCGAGGGTACGAGTCGGGTGAGCGTTGCTTCGGACGGGGCTCAGGGCAATGGCCCGAGCTTCGCTGGGTTCCTCTCGGGCGACGGCGAGTGGGCCGCGTTCAAGTCGAAGGCCGCGAATCTCGCGGCGGCGGATCCCAACCCGAAGTACGACGTGTTCGCGCGCGGCCCCCTGGAGTGATCCACTGACCTTTGGACGGACAGCGACGGCTTCCGTCTGCTCACGCCCAAAAGTCGCTGCGCCGGACGCGGGTTAGCTAGGTGGTGGAGGCCGCCCCCGGCCCCACCGCTTCGCCGGTCGTCTCTTCGGCGTCCTTCGTGAGCGGGTAGTCGTCCGACTGCCCGTTGCCGTTTCCGTTCGTGGCTGCGGACGACTCCGGGTGGAACTCGATCGACTCGAGAAGGATCTGGGCGACGTCGCGCACGGCCATGTCGGCATCGGCGTGACGATCGGTGATCCCGTCCGACAACATGATGTTGCAGAAGGGGCAACCGACGGCGAGCGTGTCGGACGCGGACGCAAGCGCCTCGTCGGTGCGCTCGATGTTCATCTTCTTGCCCATCCGCTCTTCCATCCACATGCGCCCACCGCCGGCACCGCAGCAGAAGGTCGCGTGACCGTGGCGATGTAGCTCGCCGTACTCGGTCCCGGGGATGGCCTCGATGACCTCGCGCGCGCCCTTCCAGACGTCGTTGTGGCGGGCGTTGTAGCAGGGGTCGTGGTACGTGATCGACTTCTCGATCGCCCCCTGCGGCTTGAGCTTCCCCTCGGCGACGAGCTGCGCCAAGTACTCGGTGTGATGGATGACCTCGTAGACGCCGCCGAACTGGGGGTACTCGTTGAACAGCGTGTTGAAGCAGTGGGGGCACGTCGTGACGATCTTCTTGACCTTGTGCTCGTTGAGCAGCTCGATGGCCTGCTCCGCGAGCATCTGATAGATGTACTCGGCGCCCATGCGCCGCGCCGGGTCGCCGTTACACGGCTCGTCCGGCCCGAGCGTCGCGAACCTCACCCCGGCGATCTGCATGAGCTTCGCGAAGTCGTACACGACCTTCTTGTTGCGGTCGTCGTATGCGCCGGCGCACCCGACCCAGAAGAGCACCTCCGCGTCGGGAGCTTCGGAGATGTGCGGCACCTCGAGCGGCTCCTGCCGCGATGACCCCTGCGCCCATTCGGTGCGCGCCTGCGGCGGCTGGCCCCACGGGTTGCCACTCGTCTCCATGTTCTGCAAGGCGGTTTGCATCTCGCGCGGGAACCGCGACTCACCCATCACGAGGTTGCGGCGCATGTCGACGATCGCGTCGATGTGCTCGATGTTGACCGGGCACGCCTGCACGCACGCGCCACACGTCGTGCAGTCCCACACGACCTCGTCCTCGACGACGTCTGGATTCAACGAGGGCAGCTCGGCGACTGCTTTCTGAAACGCCTCCTCGCTGTCCCGTTTCGCGGCGAGCAGCTCGGGGCCGTGCGCGAACAGATCGTCACGCAGATCCATGATCAGGAGCTTGGGCGACAGAGGCTTCCCGCTGTTCCACGCAGGGCACTGCGATTGACAGCGGCCGCATTCGGTGCACGTCATCGTGTCGAGCAGCTGCTTCCACGACAGGTCCGTGATCTTCGCTGCGCCGAACGTGTCGTCCTCTGACATCTCCTCGATGTCGATGTCCATCTTCTTGAGCGCGCCCTTGGGACGCTCGGACGTGAACAGCACGTTGAAGCCGGCCGACACGATGTGGAGGTGCTTCGAGTACGTGATGTAGACGAGGAAGCCCAGGATGATCAGCGAGTGCCACCAGAGGAACGTCTTGTCGAACGCCTCGCGTGCCTCGAGCGACAACCCGGTGAACAACCCCGACACCCATTCCGATACCGGCGTCCAGCTCGTGTCATACGGGAAGTGGCCGAGCGATATCTCCGCGGCGCGCGTGAACAGGATCGTGACCATGATCCCGGCGATGGCGAAGAGGATGTAATCGGCCTCCCGGAGGTGAGAGCCCCTGAAGCGGCCCGGCCGCTCGACCTTTCGGATCGTGAGCGCCCACAGGATCGAAGCGAGCACCGCCACGACGAAGAAGTCTTGCAGCGCCCCCAGCGGGCCCCACTTCCCGATCAAGGGGATGTGGAAGCCCTCCTGGTAGACCGCCCCGAACGCCTCGACGATCGTGGTGAACAGGATGATGAAGCCCCAGAAGATGAAGAAGTGCATGATGCCCGGCCCGGTCCACTGAAGGAGCTTTCGCTGGCCGAAGACGACCACCAGCTGGTCCTTGAGCTTGCGGCCGAGGTCCCGAGGGTTGCGATCCTCCGCCTGGCCCAGGCTAAGGAACCCGACGAGGTCCCGGGAGCGCAGGGCGAAGACGCCCAGGGTGGTCAGGATCAGAAGGGTCATCGCGAGCTTCTCGAACACTGATCGGGCCCTTTCGAAAACGGCGTGGTGCGAGCCGATTGACGCCGCGGAGTATACGGGCGAGGGCTGCTACCCAGGGCGGTTCCAGGGCGGCGCCGGGAATGGTCCGGGCGTGCTCAGAGTTGACAATAGAGCACTCAACTTGTCATTATTGAGGACACTCAAGTTCGAGATAAGAATCTTCTTACAACCCTGCTCCAGGAGGCGAAAGACATGGCAAAGGCAGTCGGAATCGACCTCGGCACCACGAACTCGGTGGTCGCCGTCCTCGAGGGGGGCGAGCCCGCCGTCATCCCCAATGCCGAGGGTCAGCGGACGACCCCCTCGGTCGTGGCGTTCTCGAAGAACGGCGAGATCCTCGTCGGCGAGGTCGCCAAGCGTCAGGCGATCACCAACCCCGATCGGACGATCCGGTCGATCAAGCGCGAGATGGGCACCGACCACAAGATCGACGTCGACGGCAAGGGCTGGGGCCCGCAGGAGATCTCCGCGCGCATCTTGATGAAGCTCAAGGCCGACGCCGAGGCGTACCTCGGAGACAAGGTCACCGAGGCGGTCATCACCGTCCCTGCGTACTTCGACGACGCGCAGCGTCAGGCGACGAAGGAAGCGGGCGCGATCGCCGGCCTCGAGGTCCTGCGCATCATCAACGAGCCCACCGCGGCGGCGCTTGCGTACGGGCTCGACAAGGGCGACGGCGAGCAGACCATCCTCGTGTTCGACCTCGGTGGAGGGACCTTCGACGTCTCGGTCCTCGAGCTCGGCGACGGCGTCTTCGAGGTGAAGTCGACCTCGGGTGACACGAATCTGGGTGGCGACGACTGGGACCAGCGCGTGATCGACCACCTCGTCACGACGTTCAAGAACCAGCACGGCGTCGACCTCTCGAACGACAAGATGGCGTTGCAACGTCTGAAGGAGGCCGCCGAGAAGGCCAAGATCGAGCTCTCCTCGACGCAGAGCACGAACGTCAACCTCCCGTTCATCACCGCGACCGAGCAAGGCCCGCTCCATCTCGAGCTCACGCTGACCCGCTCGGAGTTCGAGCGCATGACCGAGGACCTCCTCGACAAGTGCCGCGGTCCGTTCGAGCAGGCCGTGCGCGATGCCGGCATCAACGTGTCGGCGATCGACCACGTCATCCTCGTCGGTGGCTCGACGCGCATGCCGATGGTGCGACAGCTCGTGAGCGATCTCGCCGGCGGCAAGGAGCCTCACCAGGGCGTGAACCCGGACGAGGTCGTCGCGGTCGGCGCGGCGATCCAGGCCGGCGTCCTTCGCGGCGAGGTCAAGGACGTGCTGCTTCTCGACGTCACGCCGCTGTCGCTCGGAGTCGAGACGAAGGGCAACATCTTCACTCGCCTGATCGAGCGCAACACGACGATCCCGACCAAGCGCTCGGAGATATTCACGACCGCGGAGGACAACCAGCCCTCGGTCGAGATCCACGTCCTTCAGGGCGAGGCCGACATGGCTTATCGCAACAAGAGCCTCGGCAAGTTCCAGCTCGTCGGCATCCCGCCGGCGATGCGCGGCACTCCTCAGATCGAGGTCACGTTCGACATCGACGCGAACGGCATCGTGAACGTCTCGGCCAAGGACCTCGGCACCGGCCAGGAGCAGTCGATGACGATCACCGGTGGGACCAAGCTCGCCGACGACGAGATCGAGCGCATGGTGAAGGAAGCCGAGGCACACGCGAACGAGGACCGCGCTCGTCGCGAGGAGGCCGAGGCGCGCAACCAGGCCGACAACGTCATCTACCAGACCGAGAAACAGCTGAAAGAGCACGGCGAGAAGCTCGACGAGTCGGATCGCAAGACGCTCGAGGACGCGCTCGAAGCGGCCAAGGACGCGTTGAAGGGAACCGACGTCGAGCGCATCAAGTCGACGAGCGAGGCGGTCATGACCGCGTCGCAGAAGCTGGCGGAGGTCGTCTACCAGCGCGCGCAGCAGCAGCCGCCCGCGGGTGGCGCCACGCCGGGCGCGACCCCAGGTGACGACGACGTCGTCGAGGCCGAGGTCGTGGACGACGGTGACGAGCAGCAAAGCGCGTAATGACCGACGAATCGCGACGCGTGCCGATCAAGGTGAGAGTTGTGGATAAGCGAAAGACAAACCCCCAGCTCGAAGTGGAATCTGAGGCCGGAACCGACGAGGAGACAGCCTCCGCTCCGCTCCGGCAGACCGTTTTTAAGCCTCCGCTCCGGGAGACTGCCTCCTCGTCGGAGGAGGACGAGTCGCGCTTCGTCGATGCTGGGGTTGACGCTTCCGCGGACGAAGCGCCTTCCTCCGCCGGTGAGGACCCTGAATCGGTTTCCGACGAAGGCTCGGCTTCGTCCTCGGCGCCGACGGTGGGGGGGAAGGATGATGGGGCGGACTATCTCGATGACTTGCGCAGGTTGCAGGCGGAGTTCGACAACTTTCGGAAGAGGACTTTCAGGGAGAGGCAACAGCTCGAGGCGCGTGGCAAAACGCGGTTGGTCGAGCATCTCTTGCCGGTGCTCGACAACTTCGAGCGGGCGATCGCTCACGGCGAGGGGGGCGCCGGGGTCGAGCTCGTGTTCAAGGAGCTGAAGTCCGCACTCGAGGGCGAGGGCCTCGCGGAGATCCCCGCCGAGGGCGTGCCGTTCGATCCGCAGGTGCACGAGGCGGTCGAATCCGTCGAGGACACCGAGGTCGTCGAGCCCACCGTCACCCAGGTGTACAGGCGCGGGTACACGTTCGGAGGAGAGGTCGTGCGACCCGCGATGGTGGTTGTCGCAAGGCCGGCGGAGATAGCCGCGCAGGACGACGACACCGCCGACGTCGCGGAGGGGGGCGGGTAGCCGTGTCGCAGCGCGACTGGATGGACACGGACTATTACGCCGTCCTCGGCGTCTCGAAGGACGCGTCGAAGGCCGACATCAAGAAGGCGTACCGCAAGCTCGCGCAGCAGTACCACCCCGACGCGAACAAGGGCGACGCGCACGCAGAGAAGCGCTTCAAGGAGATCTCCGAGGCGCACGCGATCCTCTCGAACGACGAGAAACGCGCGGAGTACGACCAGATGCGCCAGTTCGTCGAGGCCGGCGGGCAGCGCTTCTACGGGTTCCGTCCGGGGGGCGGCACCGGAAACGTGCGCGTCAACATCGGAGACATCGGCGACATCTTCGGCGGGGGCGCGGGCGGCGGCTTGTTCGAGGATCTCTTCGGTTTCCGAGGGCCGAACCAGCCGCAGCGGGGCGCGGACCTCGAGGCACGGGCCGAGCTCACCTTCGAGGACGCGGTCTACGGATCCACCGTCGAGGTCAACGGGAAGAAGATGCGCATACCGCCGGGCGTCAAGAACGGCGCGCGCATCAAGGCGGCCGGTCGGGGCGAGCCAGGCCCCAACGGAGGACCGGCCGGAGACCTCTACGTCGTCGTCCAGGTGCACCCGCATCCCGTTTTTTCTCAAGGCGGCAACGGCGACCTCATCGTGCACGTCCCGGTCACGATCACCGAAGCCGCGCTCGGCACGAAGGTCACGGTGCCGACGCTCGACGGCCGGGTGACGCTCAAGGTGCCCGGTGGGACGCGCCATGGAAAGACGTTGCGCGCGCGCGGCAAGGGC
>DATBND010000110.1:0-8752 GCA_036554505.1 Actinomycetota bacterium
CGCGGATCTCGGGTGGATGATCTCGTTTTGGCGAGAGCCCAGCGACGACGCGGGCGACCTCTTCGGAGAGACGTCGCGCGTGACGGAGCTCCCCGGGTTCAAATCGCGGCGCGACCTCGTGGAGCGCTACGCGAGCGCGACGGGCGGCGACGTGGAACGCCTCCCGTGGTACCAGGTACTCGCCGTGTGGAAGCTTGCCATTCTCTTAGAGGGGTCCTACGCGCGGCATCTGGCCGGCATGACCGACGACCCCTTCTTCGCGCAACTCGAGCGCGGCGTCCCGGCCCTTGCGGAGCGGGCGCTTCACATCCTCGACGCCGAAGGCTGACGCGTGAGCGAATTCAAGGCGCTGATCGTCGACTTCGGCGGAGTGTTGACGACGCCGTTGCAAGACGCAATGGCCGGTTACGCCGAATCTCTGGGGATCGAGCTGCAGGACTTGGTGCGCGTCGCGCTACGTGCGTATGCCGGCGAGGACGACAATCTGGTAACCGGCTTCGAGACCGGACGCGTCCCCGAGGACGAGTTCGCGGTGGCATTTGCCGAACGGCTATCCGAGGTGACGCCGAAGCCCGTGGACCCGGGCACGGTGGTGGACGGCCTCTTCGCGGGCATGTCGCTCGAGGACGACATGTTCGAGGCCGTAGCGGCCGCGCGCGCACACGGGCTCAGGACAGGGCTGCTGTCGAACTCGTGGAGCCTTCGCCATTACCCACGCAAGCTGATGGACGGCGCGTTCGACAGCCTCGTCATCTCGGGCGAGGTCGGGCTGCGCAAGCCCGAGCCCGCCATCTACCGTCTCGCCGTGGAGCGTCTCGGAGTGACTGCGAAGGAGTGCGTGTTCGTCGACGACCACCCCGGTCACCTCAAGGCCGCGCTGGACGAAGGGATGACGACAGTCCTGCACAGGACGCCGGTGCAGACGCGCGCAGAGCTACGCGAGCTGCTCGGCATCCCGCTTTGAGCGGCGAGAGCAGGAGAAGCCTCGCGCGCGTCAAACGTCGTCAGTAGTCCTGCTCCACGCTGCTGCAGGGAAGACCGGCCCGGACCCTTCCGCTGGGCCGGTCTTCGCGTCCGGTCATTGCGTCCCCGGGACACCCGGGGGTTTCGTGACAAAACGGACTTATCGATAGTTCGTGAACTGCAACGGGATGCCGAAGTCGTGGTCGCGGATCGACTGGATCACGTCCTGGAGCGTGTCCTTCGACTTCGACGAGATGCGCACCTGGTCCCCCTGGATCGCGACCTGCGCCTTTATCTTCTGATCCTTCACGAACTTGACGATCTCGCGCGCCTTCTCGGTCGAGATCCCCTGATTTATCCCGAGGCTCTGGCGGGCGGTGCCTCCGGCCGCGGCCTGGATCTCGCCGCGCTGTAGCGCCTTCACGGGGACCTTCCGTTTGACGAGCTTCTCCTCGAGCACCTTCACGCAGTCCTTGACCTTCTGCTCGGTATTGGAGCGGACCGTGATCGCGGGATTGCCGCCCTCCTCGGCGAGCTCGACGTCGGAGCCCGTGCCCTTGAAGTCGAATCTCTGAGAGATCTCTCGTTTCGCTTGGTCGACCGCGTTGCGCACCTCTTGCAGGTCGACCTCAGATACGACGTCGAAGGAAGAGTCTTTCGCCACGTGGCACACCTCCGGGGCTCGCGTTTTCGGGCGAGCTTACCGACCGCGCTGTTGCTCATGTGCAATGTGTTGCTCCGGGGCCAAATTGGTGTGATTTTTTTTCACCCGGGCTGACCTGGGATAGCTCACGTTATGAAGCGAGCCCGACACGCTGCGCGCAGAGGAGTGCTGGCGCGGCCTTCGAATGATTGGTAGGTAGAACACGCTTCGTCGCGGGCTTACCCGATCCGTTCAAGCGGGCAATCGGTCCAATAAAGGGGTGGTAACTCGATGTACTCCGCGCGAGTTCAGGGCATGCGCAGCATCCTCCGAATCGTCTCGCTTGCGACCGCGCTCAGCGCGATCGTCGCGCTCTTCGGCGTCGCGGAGCCAGTAGCGCGGGCAGGCGGTTCGTTCCGCTGGAACGCCTCCGAGAGGTGCTTCATGAAGAAGATAAACAAGGCGCGCGCGAAGAACGGATTGAAGCGTCTGCGACGCGACAAGCAGGTCGGCTACGTCGCGAAGCGCCATGCCCGCAAGATGGCGAAGGCCGAGTCGATGTGGCACGACGAGGAGCTCGGCTCCAGGATCACGAACTGGAGCGCGCTTGCACAGAACAGCGGCTACGGCGGGAAGTGCAAGGGTCTCTTCAAGGCGTTCATGGATTCACCGGTGCACGCGGAGAACATCCTCGGCGATTACAGGTACTTCGGCGTCGGCGCGCGCTGGAAGAACAACCGTCTGTACGTGCAGCAAGTCTTCGAGTCGAAGAAGAACCCGGGCAACGTCTACCACTCGCCTTAGGCGTTCGCGGGATACAACGCGGCTGCCTCCTCGAGCGTCAGCTCAGGGGGCTCTTCCAGCTCGACGCCGTCGACCCATTCGTCGACCGCGCTCTGCCAGATCCCCTCGTCCTTTGCGCGCTCCAGGATGTTCGCGACGACTTCGGCAAAGCCCGGCGCGTCCTGGATGACGACCGCGCCGTAGCCCTCTGTCGTCAGGTCGTCGCCGCCGATCGTCGGAAGGCGCGGGACGCCTCGCTCCTCGAGCTCGTCCAGTAGTCCCATCAGCACGACGTCGGACGCGGTCGCCGGCGAGCCCGCCGTGAGCGCCGTCAGACAGTCGTCGGGCTGGACGGCCGTCATCACCTCCAGGTCCGTGTCGAGGTCCGACAGCAGCACCTCGGTCTCCGGGTCGATGAACGAGCACACGGGCGCGGCCAGGTCCTCGATCTCGTGCCGGCCGTCGAACGCGAGCACCCGTTGATGCGCTATCCAGTAGGGGTCGGTGAAGCTGTGCTGTCGCACGAGGGGCTCGGTGATCGTCGTGATCGGAAAGGCCATGTCCACCGCGCGGCTCTCGATCATCTCGAGCAGCTCGTCGTTCGGAGCGGGGACGTAGACCGCATCGACATGCAGGGCCTCGGCGACGTATCCGCCCAGGTCGACGGTGAGGCCGTTTGCTTGCCCGCCCTCCTCGACGAATCCAAACGGCGGGCGGTCCGAGGCGACGCCGATCTCGAGCGCGCCGCGCTTCTGGATCTGACCCATCACGGTCTCGGGATCGAAGCGTTCCGGGGTCGTCGTCTCCTCGACGGGCGGCACGCACGCGGATGCGCCGAGGACGACGATCAGCGCGACGAGGATCGACGACCTTCTGGCCATGTGACGGGCGCTCGCGGGCGGCCGGTTCAGAGATAGCCGAGCGAGGAGAGGCGTGAGCGGATCGCTTCGATCTCCTCCGGCGAGAGGGGGTCGACGTCCGTCGCGGGCTCGCGCGCGGGGCGGATCGTCTCGATCCCACGCCCGTGGTGGGAGACGAGGTCGCGCAGCACGTACACCGCGAACTCGGTCACCGAATGGAAGCCGGAGCCTGCGATCACCTGCTTGAGCTGCTCGTAGAGCGGCCGGGGGATCTTCAGGGTGACGTGGCTGTCCGGTTGCGCGCGCGCCATCGATCGAGCCTATAGCACTCTTATAAGAGTGCGCGGGAGCGCGTGGGCGAGTGCGACGGAACGATTCACGCGTCTCGTCTGTCACAAGAATGCACAGGGGTCTAGCATCGGAGGTTCGGTCATGGGGGCTCGTGCGCGTTCTACGTCGTTTCGTATTGGGGTCGTGGTGGCGTCCGTCGCGGCGCTGCTCGTCCCCGGCTGGTCCGCGCCCGCGCGCGCGATTACAGCCCCGGCCACCCTGTCGCGCGCGGTCGCTCTCCCCGTGCCCGACGACGGTGACGTCGGGAGACTGACGTTCGCGTTCCCGCCCACACACATCGCGTTCGAATGGAGCGGCCGGCCGGGGGCCGAGCTCGAGTACCGCACCCTCGACGAGGTGGGCAACGCGTCGGCTTGGAGAACTGCCCACAGTGACGCCGACGCCTTCGCACAGCGGACGCATTACAGCACGGCGCTGGAAGTGGATCGACCTGCCTTGTTGGAGTGGCGTGCCGCGACACCGGCGACCGACGTCGCGGCGGTGTCCGTCCAGTACGTAAATACGCTCGACGGACCGCGTCGCAGGATCGAGCTGCCGGCGGTGGCGAATGCCGCCCCGGAGACCCCGGACATCGTCACGCGCGCGGAGTGGGGCGCCGATGAGTCGATCAAGCGGACGACCGGTACCTGCACGCGCGTCTTCTATCCGGTGCAGCAGCTCTTCGTGCATCACACCGCAGGAACCAACGACGACCCGCGCCCGCGCGCGACCATGCGCGCGATCTATCACTTTCACACGCTGCAGCGGGGATGGTGCGACGTCGGCTACAACTTCGTCATCGCGCCGGACGGAACGACGTTCGAGGGACGATGGGCTCGCAAGTACGCGCCATGGGAGACGCACTCGTCCGAGAACACGCGCGGCCAGGCCGTCTCCGGAGCGCACGTAGCCGATTACAACTCCGGCAGCGTCGGCGTGAGCATGATGGGCAACTTCTCGCAGATGCCGGCTCCGCCCGCGGCCCGCCGTGCCCTTGCAGAGCTGCTCGCGTGGGAGGCCGATCGCCATGACCTCCCGCCGCGTGGGCGCCACACCTACCGCAACCCGTCGTCAAGCCTTCGTAAGCGCCTGCCCTACATCGCCGGCCACCGCGACGCGGGCCAGACCGACTGCCCCGGGAACTACCTCTACAAGGCACTGCCCGCGGTGCGCCGCGACGTGGAGGCCGTGATCGGCCCCGGAAAGGCGGACTCGTCGCTGACGATCGCGGCGGACCCGAAGAAGGCCACCTACGGGGAGGAGCTGACCTTGGGAGGGCGACTGACCGTGGAGGGGGCGGGCCTCGCGGGCGCCACCATGACGATCTACGGGCGCTCGGGCGGGCCGTGGCGCAAGGAGGCGACCGTGCGAACCGAGGCCGACGGGTCGTATGCGCATTCGATATCGCTTCAGAGGAAGGCGAAGTTCCGCGCGGTGTTCCACGGCGATGCCACGACGTGGGGGAGCCAGAGCAGAGACGTCAAGGTGTTGGTAGGCCCTGCCGTCAGCCTCGCTGCACGAGGGGGCTTGGTCGACGCCGGTGGCGTCACGCATTACCCGCCGGGAACGAGCCAGGTCGAGCTCGGGGGAGACGTCGTCCCCGGGCACGCGGGCGAGACGGTCGTGGTTCACGTGGGCGAGGTCGGCCCCGACGGGACCACGACTCCGATCACGCGCCAGGCGATAGTGCTCGACCAGACGAGCGCGTACACCTATCTCTTCGTGGTGCCCGATCCGAACGCGGGCGGGACCTTCCGCGCGACCGCGTGGTTCAAGTCCGATGGAGACCACGCGTCGAACGCCAGCGATCCTGTGACGTTCGTCGTGGACCCGGCCCCTGTCTAAACGCTCGAACACGAAGGCCCAAGCACGAAGGCCAAAAAGCACGAAGGCCCCGCTGGGAGGACGGGGCCTTCGCTGATGGGCCCGGCTGGGAGGACGGGGCCAAGGGGTGGTGCTGGGCGAGGCGTGAAACCGAGTGAAGCTAAAGAAGCGTCGTTAGCAGTTGGGCATCTTGAGCGACGTGCCGGGGTTCTCCGACCCCTCGAAGATGACCGTCACCCACATCTTTCCGTTGCGCTCGATGCTGCCGACACCGAAGTACTTGAAGCCGGTCGAGATCATGTTGGCGCGGTGCCCGGGCGAGTTGAGGAACGCGTCCTGCAGAGAGTCGACCGAGTAACCGACCCCGACGTTCTCGCCGAGCATCGACCAGTTGGTCACCCGCTTCGTGATCTTCTCGCCAGGCGTGTGGTACAGGACGTCACGCTTGGCCATCTCACGGGCGTGGAGACGAGCGGCCCTGGACAGCTGCGGGTCGAGCTGCAGCTTGGGCTTGCCGAGCTTGGCGCGGACACGGTTCGTGTCGTTTGCGAAGCCCCGCTCGTTCGGCCAGACATCCCAGCACGAGGCCTTGGTCTGAGCGGTGGCGGCAACGGTCGGAAGACACGTTGCGAGGAGGACACTGCCGACGGATGCAACGACGAAGCGCTTTACGAGTCCCATAGCAAACTCCCAGTTCGGTAGCTGGGCTACCCCTCGAGGGGGCCCCTGGCTTTGCGTCCCTGCGTTGCCGCAGGTTTGCCTTTTCGGTTGGTGCTGCTTGGATGAGTTTTCGGCAGGGGTTCCTAGGGCCTTGAGAACTTTTTCAGGACCATCTCAGGAGGGAGCATCGAGCGATGACTGCGCTGCACGAGCTCTCCCTGACCGCCCAGAGAGCGGCCGTTGCCGGCGGATCGCTGGACCCCCTCGATCCGGTCCGCCATTCGATTGAGCGCATCGAGGCCTTCGACGCGCCGCTCAACTCGTTCGTGGCGCTGTGTGTCGACGCGGCCGAGGCGATGGCGGATGTGGGGCCTCTCAGGGGCGTGCCCGTCGGCATCAAAGACGTGTTCGTCGACCGCGGCCGCGCCCCCACCATGGGATCGCGCGTGCACGCGCCCGGCCTGTGGGGCACTGCGGACGTGGTGGCGCGGCTTCGACGGGCCGGCGCCGCGATCGTGGGGTACACGAACCTTCACGAATGGGCGGTCGGCACGACCTCGATCGAGACCGCAACGGGCCCGATCCACAACCCGTGGGACGCAGATCACGTCGCAGGTGGGTCGAGTGGCGGGTCGGCAGCGGCCCTCGCGGCGGGCTTCGTCGCCGCAGCGGTGGGCACCGACCTCGGCGGATCGATCCGGGTCCCGGCGGCGTGTTGCGGCATCGTTGGGTTCAAACCGACCTGGGGGCTCGTCCCGACGGCCGGATACGCGGGCGACGGGGGCGAGTTCGACCACGTCGGCCCTATGGCTCGAACCGTCGGCGACGTGCGCGCGTTGCTGGAGGTGCTCGCGCCCGCCGACTACGACGGCCCCGCCCCGTCCGAGCTGATCGTCGGCGTCCCTCGCCGGTATTTCTTCGACGACCTCGACCCGGAGATCGGCCGTGCCGTCGACGATGCAGTCGCGGTTCTCCGGCCGCTAGTCAAGGACGTCGTCGCCGTCGACGGGCCTGCGGTGGAGAAAAGCCGGGAGGTGATCGCCGCGCTGGGACTGCCGTTGCTCGCCGAGCTCGTAGGCGAGGACCTCATCGAGGCAGCGGGCGCGCTCGAGCCCGGAACCGCCGCGGCCCTCGCTCTCGGCATGAAGATGTCCGAGAGAGACCGCGCACGTGCGCGGGCGTATCGCGACGCCTTGCGCCGCGGGTGGGACGAGACGTTCGCTACGGTCGACGCGATCGTCACCCCGACGATCCCCGCGCCCCCCGCGCTGATCTCGTCCAAAACGGTGGAGCTTCCGTCCGGCACCGCCTCGGCGGACCTCTCGTACATCGCGTGGAACGCACCGATGAACGTCGCCGGTGTGCCGTGCCTGTCGCTTCCGTGCGGGACGACGAACGGCGGGTGGAGCGTCAATGCGTCACTGACGGCGGCGCGCGAGTACGACGCGGCCGTGCTGACCCTCGGCTCGGCCCTCGAGCACGCCCTCGACGGGGCGTTCGCCAACCGGATCGCTCCGCCGGGAAAAGTCGGTTAGGTCGAGCTCTTTCGAATTCGAAGGTCGGCGACGCGCGCAGCCAACGGGCCCGCTACCCCGAGCAGCAATACGTAGGTTGCGGCGAGGGGGCCGAGCTCCGGCTCGAGGCCCGCCGCGACTCCGAGGCCCGCAAGGGCTATCGAGAACTCGCCGCGCGCGATCAGCGTCGTGCCCATGCGGATGCGCGCGTCGCGCTCCAGCCCCCGGCGACGAGCGCTCAACCACCCGGTCCACAGCTTCGTCCCCGCGGTGATGACGGCGATTATCAGCGCCGGCACCAGGACCGGCGTGATCGACGCGGGATCGACGGTCAGGCCGAAGAACCCGAAGAAGAGGGCGGCGAAGAGGTCGCGCAACGGGCTCAGCAAGGCATGGGCCCGTTCGACCGCAGGTCCCGCGAGGACGATGCCGACGATCAAGGCGCCGACCGCTGCGGACACCTGTACGGACTCTGCGAGCCCGGCGACCGCGAGCGTGAGCCCGAAGATCGTCAACAACAACACTTCGTCGGACCGGCTGAACAACAGGCGGCTGAGGCCGACGTCGACGCGCGTCGCGAGCAGCAGCACGACCACGACGCCGGCGACCGCGATCAAGGCCGATGCCAGCCCGCTCCAGTCCTGGCCCCCGATCAGCAAGCCGGCGATCACCGGGAGGAACAACGCCATGGCGAGGTCCTCCATCACCAGGACCGAAAGGACCAGGGGACGCTCGGCGCGTCCCGGCGGCGCCTCCTGGAGGAGCTTTGCGATGATCCCCGACGACGACACGAAGCAGATCCCGCCGAGCAGAATTGCCGGGATGACCTCCCACCCGAGGACGAGCCCGGCAAGGAAGCCGGGCGTGAAGTTCAACGCGAGGTCCATGATCCCGACCGGCGCCTCTTGCCGCAGCGTCGAGATCAGCTGCGATGCCGAGTACTCGAGGCCGAGGATGAACAGCAACAGGATCAGGCCGATCTCGGCACCGAACCCGATGAACTCCGCGGTGGTGACGAGCGGCAGGATGCCGCCCTTGCCGAACGCCAGCCCGGCCAGGAGATAGAGGGGGATCGAGGGAAGGCCGAAGCGTCCCGCGACACGCGCCAGCAGCGCAAGGCCGATGATCACGCCGCCAAGCTCGAGAAGGATCTCCGCGGATTGCACGCGCGGAGG
>DATBND010000162.1:0-7194 GCA_036554505.1 Actinomycetota bacterium
CAGCAAGCTCCATCACATCGGGATGGGCAATGCGCTTCGAGGAAGGAGGGTGGTGATGCTCGTCGCGGGGCGCGACGTCCGGGTGTTGTCAGAAGACGGCGAGCTCCTCAGGCAGCTGACGCTCGATCCGAGCAAGGACTACCAGGCGAGAGGCAGGTCGTGACGTGTCCACTATGCTCCGCGACATCCGTCCACTATGACCCGCGACATCACAGCGCGCGCCCGGAGGGATTCGAACCCCCGACATTTGGATTAGAAGTCCAACGCTCTATCCAGGCTGAGCTACGGGCGCAGATATTCAATTTTCACACCCGTCAGATTGCCAGCTCGGATCGTGCCTCGGATTAGAAGTCCGACGCTCTATCCGACTGAGCTACGGGCGCCTGACGTTATCTTCTCAGGATTACTCCGGGAAACGGCGCACGGGCTAGTGGAGCGCGAGCTCGGCGACCACCGGGTAATGGTCCGACGGGAGCCGGCCGGCCGCGGGCTCCCTGACGATCTCCGCCGAGACGACGTCCCATGCGTCGTCGCACAGGATGTAGTCGATCTTCCGGTCGCCGCTCAGCTCGGTGTAGTGATGGACTGTCTGGACGTCCGGCTCGTCGGGATAGAGGACCCGAAACGTGTCGCGGAAGCCGGCGGACCGAAAGGTAGTGAGCGGATCCGAGTCCTCCTCGGCGTTGAAGTCACCCATGACGATCGAGGGGTAGGTCGAGGCGACGCGGATACGGCCGACGATCAACTTGGCGGCCTCGAACCGGGCCACCGCCCCCTGACTATCGAGGTGGGTGTTGAAGATGGCCGCTCGCGCGCCCGACTGGTGATCGAGGAGCCGGGCCCACGTGCAATGCCGCGGCAAGTCCGTGTCCCACCCCCGGGAGCCTTCTACCTCGGGCGTGGGCGACAGCCAGAAGTCACCGTGGTCCTCCATGTCGAAGCGCGCGGTGCGAAAGAATAGGGGCACGTATTCGGCGGTGTCCCCGACGTCGCGCGGCTTCCCGATCCCTTTGTAGTCGGGCAGAGCCGCGGTCAGATCGTCGAGCTGGCTTCGTAACGCCTCCTGGAATCCGACGATGTCGGGATCAACCGATTCGAGAGTCTCGATGACGGACTTTACGCGGTCCTTCCACTGGTTGCCCCCCGGGGCGTCACGCGTCGTGTCGAAGCGAATGTTGAACGTCATCACGCGCAACGACGTCATGCCCGCGCCCTAGGTAGGGTTCTTGTCGGCGGGCTCATCGCTTCGAGTCTTCCGCCATTGCCAGCAGCCGATCGACGACGCCACTCGGGATCGGTACGTCCTCGGACAGCGCGAACGAAACGATGGCGAGCATGCGAAGAGGGTCCGCCTGCGAACGCTCGACCACGTAGTCCCAGTCGAGATCGTTGTTGGAGACGATGTCGATCACGTTGTACCAGTGCTTTCCCACCGTCTCTCGATCCAGCGTTGCGGTCAGAGAGGCGACTTGATCCTCGGCCGACATGACCGGCGCGAGAGTCCCAAGCACCCCCGCCCGTGTGCAGCGTTCCAGGAACGTGCCGTCGATCCTCGTCCCGTTCTTCAGCTCGAAGATCAGGTCCACGGTGACGCTTCCCTTGAACGCCTTGTGGAGCCAGCTGTGCTCCATCTCCGCGGTCTCGTACCCGTTCGAGCCCAGGAGCGACAGGATTGCGGGGGCGTCCTCTTCCCTGATCACGACGTCTATGTCCGCCACGAACTCGAGGTCGCCCTTCCAGTGGTCGGTGGCGATGCCGCCTCCGACGGCGTAGTCGAATCCCTCGTCCTCGAACAACGAGACGAGCTCGCGGAACACCTTCGCCGCCTCTTCCTGATCCTTGGCGTCGTTGCTCATGGCCCCCCGTCCCCGACCGTCGTGAGCGTCAAGTCTGCCTCAGCGGGGTCCGCAACCCGAACACTGCCGGGCCGGAGCCGCGTCACGGCGGCATGTCCACCGAGATCACTGCGCCTCGGAAGAAGATGCAGTTGCGAAGCTCCACCTCGGGCACGTTTTCGTCGCTCCAAACGAGCGAGGACGCGATGCGCGCCTCGGGGTGGACGAATGCCCCGGCTCCGACGACCGCGTCGCGGCCGATGGACTCGTGCGCGACGCGTGCTCCCGGGCCCACGTAGCCGCGGCCCAGTGGGGTGGTAACGACGTCGCCCGGGAAGGGGATCGCGATCGCCCCGTCCAGCGCGTCGCGGCTTATCTCGAGCAAGCTCCTGAACGTGCCGGCGTCTTTGGCATATCCGTCGTGTTCGTACACATGGATGGCATCGCTCGTCAGCAGAGGTTCGATCAAGCCCTCTAGGAGTCCCAACGGCCGGTCGCGGGGGATCGCCGTCAGAGCCTCTCGCTCGAAACACGCCGCGCCGAGAAAGAGTTGGCCCGCGACAGATCGGCTCCTTCGGTGGATCAACCGGAGGGAGTCGCCGTCCGCAACGAAGTCGGCACCCGCATTAACCGGTTTGCACGCGAGCGTTGCCACACGTCCGCCGCGCCGGTGTGCATCGAGGAGAAGTCCCACGTCGAGGTCGGAGACGAGGTCGCAGTTGTAGGTGATCACCGTCCCGCCGGCTCGGTCCAGCACGGCGCGCAACGTCGCGGCGTTCCCGTACGGGGCGGGCTCTTCGACGAAGACGTCGACCTGAGCGCCTTGCAGATGGCCGGTCAGCGATCCGGCCAGGTGACCCGCGTTCACGACGATCCTCGAGGTCACCGTCGAGACCGCCGCCACCGCCAGGTCTACGAGCGGGACGTCGAGGATGGTGACGAGGGCTTTCGGGACTGCGGCAGTCATCGGGAGAAGCCGCGTCCCGAGGCCGGCGGCGAAGACGACCGCCGTGACGTCTCGAGGTCTCGGCTCCGGTCTCACGCCGGGGGACTCTAGGCGGCCGACGGGATAGATGCCGGCTTGCTCCGTCGCTCTCGTGCCGCGCTATCGCAACGGCCATCACGACTATGACGCGGGTTTTCCCGGCGACAGGTTCTTTCTCTCGGCGTGCAACTCGTATCCAGCTAACCGCTAGACGTGGAAGCCGAGGACCTTCCCGAGGCGGTTGCCGCCCTGGCGCCAGATGACGTCGTAGTCACCCTCGCCCTTGTCGGTGAAGTGAGTGCTCCAGTTCACGGAGTCGCCGTAGCTCGCGCCCTGATCGGTGATCCGGCGCTTGATGCACTCGCGCGACTCGTCGGGAGCGACGACGCACAGCCGGTACCGATTGAAGTACTTCGCAGCGAGGCCGATGTTCAGCCGGCGCACCCCGTTGCGCTTCTTCGTCGACACGCATACGTCGCCCGACTCGCTGCAGTAGTTGTTCGGACGGTGGTCGGCGCTCGCATGCGGCTCGAGCCCGGTCATCACGCTAACGACGACGGCGATCAGCAGGAACCGGCGCATTTATCTACCCCCAGGGTCGACGAAAGGGGGACATTAAACGCCCTGAGCTAAGCCGACACCAGAGCGCGCAGATCCGCGATGCGACCGGTAAGCGACGGGATGGTGCGTCCCTCGCGCGGGTCCCACCATGGCCACTTGAGCCACAGCGGCCCCGTCGCCCGGCGCGCGTTCGACACCGGGGTCTTGTCCGCGTCGATCTTCTCGAGGGCGCTCAACAATGCTTCGGGATGGCGGGTGAAGTTCAAGGCGAGGATGTCCCGTTGCGATGCCTGCCTGCGCAGCGTGCGGTGCTGCAGCCGGCGCGCGAGCTTGGCCGGGATGATCAGCGCGAGTTTTGCCAGGATCCGATCGGTCGTCTCGTAGAGCTCGATCGTCCGGCCGGTCACGGATGCGGTCCACGTCGAGAGCGCCGTGTCGAGGCTCGACACGCGGCTCAGCTCGTAGGCGAGGACCGCCTCGAGCTCGTCGCGCGTTAGGCGCTGCACGAGGCCGGTGGTCACGACGATTACGGCGGTCTCGGGCTTCCTTCCGACCGAGTACGAGTTCAAAGCCGGGTCGTCGACGAACCGGAGCTGCGGGGCGGGGACGCCGGCGGCCAGCGCGACGCCTTCCAGCACGTTGAACACCTGCTGGTCCGCGACGCTCCGTGCGCCGGTTTGGGCGGGCACGCGCTTCTCGAACAGGCTCACGCGGCCCCACATGAGAACGATCGCTCCGATCGTCCCGATGCCTACGAAGCCGAGCACGGCGAAGGCCATCGTGGCGCTGCTTAGCCATCCCGCCTCGATCATCCACGCGATCCCCCTCGGGATGTAGCGGAGGAGCCAGAAGAGCAGCTCGAAGTCGCCGCCTTCGGCGATCCCCGTGACGATGAACGCGATGATCGCCCCGATGGTCGCGCCGGCGACGAACAAGATCGCCGCGATCCAGTAGTTCATGAACCCGGCGGCGGCGAGAAAAGCGATGCGGCGCCGGTTGCGCCGCATCACCTCATCGTATTTGTCTCCCACGCGCGGATTGTGACAGAGCCGCGGGAGCTAAAGCGAGCTTGTTGCGCAGACCCGCCCGGATTGAAACCCGGAGTGTCTAGACCGTCGGCGGCCCGCCGGGAGGAACGTCGGTGCCGGTCGTCGCGGTCGTCGTCTCGGTCCGGCTGCGAAGGAGCATCACTCCGGCTACGGCGACACCGATGCCTCCGATGATGACGAGGTAGAGCCCGTAGCTCTGGTAACCCTCGGCCTCGCCGAGGTTGATGACCCCGACCGCTAGCCCGATGACCCCGGCGATGATCGCCAGCACACCCGGGAGCTTCCCTTTCGGCCCGGCGGTGTAGGACATGGCCCCCGCGGCGACGCCGATGGCGCCACATGCGAGGGTGATCCATCCGTCGCTCCCGTCCGTGCCGCTCACCGTGACCTCGAAGCCCGGCGTCACCTCGACCGCGGCCCACTCGAGGAACGACGAGATGGCGAGGACGACTCCGGACACGATTGCGATCAAGGCGGGTGTTCGATTAACGGTGCCTGGTGCTCCCATGGACATGGCGTCGCTCCTTGCGATCGGCGGGCTAACGCCTAATTGTTCACCCCACTACGCACGACATTCGGTCAATTCGGAGCATTTCTGCGCCGCCGTGGGCTAGCGTCGAGCGAAACCGAGGGGAGGCCCGGTGATCGAGGACTTCGTGAAAGATCTAGCCCAGGGAGCGAATTTCGGCACGATAACGACTCTGCTGCGGGATGGCTCTCCGGCGACCCATGTGATGTGGGTGGACTGCGACGACGAGCACGTGTTGCTGAACACCGAGGCCGGTCGGGCCAAGCTCGACAACATCGAGCGCGACCCGCGCGTGTCGATCGTCGTGTGGGAGGAGGCGAATCCCCTTCATTACGTCGAGGTGCGGGGACGCGTGGTCGAGACGGTTGCAGGCGAGGAGGCGCGCGCTCACAACGACAAGCTCAGCTACAAGTACGAGGGGAGACCGTACGCGTCCGAGATCGTGACCGAGCGCGTGATCGTGAAGATCCGGCCCGAGCGACAGCGGCTTTACGGGAGCTAGTCGCCTTCGACGGTGCCGTCCAGTCGGTGGCCGTCTATCCCGCGCGCCCATCCGTCCACGACGCCACCCGCGTCGTCGTCCGTGACGAGCGGGAGGCCGTTCGCCGACCACGCCTCCAAGCCGCCCTCGAGGTTGGCCGCGTCATAGCCCTGCGCGCTCAGGAAGTCGGCGACGAGCGCGCTTCGTTGACCGACCTGGCAGACGACGACGACCGGTCGTTCGCGCTCCACCTCCTCGAAGCGTTCTTGGATCTGACCGATCGGTATGTGGACCGAGCCGTCGATGTGCCCGGCGTCCCACTCGTACGGCTCGCGCACGTCCAGGAACACCGAGTCTCGAGCCGCCGCGGCCTCTTCCGGGGTCATGAAAGGGCTCAGTCCTCGATCTCGCCGAGGTGCCTCAACCACGACACGCTGTACTCCACGATCCGGAGGAAGTCGTCGACGCGCACGTTCTCGTTTGGCGCGTGGATGTTGGAGTCGGGACGACATACCCCTGCCGGCGAGACCGTCGGGATGCCCAGCGTCGAGGCGACCGGGTACATGGGGCCGGTCCCGATCATCATCGGCGAGATAGCCGGCGGCGCATCGAAGACGTCGCGGGCGGCGGCGACGGCGGCGCGTCCGATGAGAGAGTCGCTCGGCGAGCGCACCGGATGTTCCATCGAGAACTGGACCATCTCGATGTCGTCGTATCCACGCGCGTCGAGATGGCGCCGCAGCTTTTCGACGATGTCGCTCGGGTCTTGCTCGGGCACGAGGCGCATGTCGATCTTGACCATGATCTCCTTGGGCAGCACGGTCTTCGACGCGCCCGGGATCGTGAAGCCGGACACGATGCCGGCGATGTTGCACGTCGGCTCGAAGTAGTAGCGCCGCAGGAGGTCGATCCCCGTCTCGCCCCCGACGAAGGAATCGACGCCCAGACGCTTTTTCTCGGCCTGCTCCTCAAAGGGAAGCTCGGCGAGCATGGCCTCGTCGGCTTCCGTCGGGCCCTTCACGTCGTCGTAGAAGCCGTCGATCAGCACCCTTCCGTCGGGAGCACGCAGCGTCGCAAGCGCCTCGAGCATGCGCCACACGGGGCTCGGGGCGACCACCGCCAGAGACGAGTGCTGGTCGTCGTTCAACCCGCGGTAGTTGAGCTCGACGTAGGCGAGACCCTTCGCGCCGAAGACGAGCTCCGGGCGACCGGCGTGATCGATGCCGTTGCCCTCCCAGATGCACCCGTCCGCCGCGAGGTCCTCGCCGTAACGCGACACGATCTCCTCGAACGACTTCGACCCGGTCTCCTCCTCGCCCTCGACGAGGAACTTCACCCGAACGGGAAGGTCGCCGTACACCTCGCGATAGACCTCGAGCGCGGCGAGACGGGCGACGAGATCGCCCTTGTTGTCGGCCGCTCCGCGCGCGTAGAGGATCCCGTCTCGCACCTCGGGCTCGAACGGCTTGGACTGCCACAGGTCGATCGGGTCGACGGGTTGTACGTCGTAGTGGTCGTAGATGAGGACGCTGCGTTGGCCGGCTCCGAGATCGGCCAGGAGCGCGTCCGGTGCGCCCTCGTATGTCAGGCGCCGGCTCGACGCGCCGAGGGCCGCGAACCTGTCCTCGAGCCAGCTCGCCATCTCGGCGAGGCCGTCGGGCTGGTCGGCGAGCGACTCCATGGAGCACGCCTCGACGAGCCAGCCGACGTAACGATCGGCGTTCTTCTCGACGAGCTGGCGAACGTCTGTCATT
>DATBND010000325.1:0-8876 GCA_036554505.1 Actinomycetota bacterium
TTCGGAACCGCCATCGAGAGCTCCTGCCTGATGCGCGTCGGCCTTCACTGGGGCAGCTCGTTGTACCTGGGGCAGCTGGTGCCCGGAGGACGGCTCGACGTCACGGCCCTGGGCGACGCGGTCAACGAATGCGCTCGGATCCAGGAGTGCGCGGATCCTCACGTAACGCTCGCGTCGAAGCAGCTGATCGAGCGCCTGTCGCGTGATGACGCGGGCGCCCTCGGAATAGATGCCGGCAAGATCCGCTACCGACCGCTGGCCGAGATCCGCGATGCGAGCGAAAAGGCGATCGCCGATGCCGGGACGATTCCCCTAGCCTCCCTGTGACTTCCTTGGGAAGGGCTGCCTAGCGCTTCAGGCGCCGGGGCAGTGCGAACTTCGCCTGGGACTCCTTCACGAACGCCTTCGACAGCGTCGACGTCGCGCTTGCCAGGTACCTCTCCAGGCGAGGAGTGCCACTGCCCTTGAGGAAGCGCTTGCGGTTCTTGCTCAGGAAAGGAAGCTTGATCTTGGCCGACGACACGGTGACCGGAGCGTTCGTCGGGACGTGCGTGAACTCGTCGGCGTTCGCACTCGAGAGCAGCACGCCCACCCGGTGACCCTTTGGCAGGAACCAGTCCTGCCCGTACAGCGTGAGCTCGACCTCGCGCTCGCCGGTCCCTCGGAGTAGCGAGACACCCCGCGAGATCATCGTCACGGCTCCGCTCGGAGCGACGTCGTAGACGTTTGCCGCGAGGTTGGCGTTGGGCAGCGCGTCGACCGTCGCTTTCACCTGCGGGGTCCCCGAGAACCATGCGTCGTAACGAAGCGGCTTCGAGACGCTCCAAATCCCCTGGTCCTCCGTGGGAGTGGTGCCGCTCCCCTCGCCCGAGTCCGTGTACTCACCGGTGCGCAGCTTCGTCTCGTAGAAGCGCATGTCCGGAGCCGGCCACGACTTCTCCGCGCGCCACCGTCCGAGATTGTCCTGGACCTCGATCCGTGGGTCGGTCTTCTTCGGCTTGATCCCTTTCAGATGGAAGTCGAGGAATCGCATGACCTCGCCGATGAAGCCGGGCCGGCCTACTGCAAGCGCCTTGTTGCTGGTCTGCGTGCAGGCTCCTTCGGTCTCCCACGCGCGGCAGTGGTCGAATTGGCCGTACCACGCACGGTTCTGCTTCCCGGCGAGGGAGTTGAAGTATTCGAATGCTCCGTCGGGCTTCGTGTTCGTCTCCAGGAAGCCTTGCGTCAAGAACAGCGGGGTCTTCTTGCCCTTGGCGGTCGGCAGCAGGTTGCGCTCCGCCCAGTAGACCCCGTCCTCGCTGTCGTCGGCGCTTTGTCCACCGATGTTCACCGGGTAGCACCACACCTGGGGGGCGCCGTTCGATTGGTATTCGGGCGAATCGCTGGGGCGGCCCGGCATGACGTCGGCGACGGTGAAGAGGTGGCCGTACGGCCACGTGCTGTCGCGCCGGACGCCGTTCATCCAGATGTAGCGGTATCCCGAGTACACGGGCTCCAGCGAGACCACGGCGGCGAGGCCCTTCGGCTGCTGCGCGATCCCCATCAATCCCGTCCACCCGTCGTAGGACTTTCCGAGCAGCGCGACCTTCCCCGTGGACCACTCTTGGGTGGCGGCCCACTCGACGGCATCCTTCACCGCGGTCTGCTCGCGCACGCCGCCCCAGTCGTTGCATCCGCCCGACCCACCATCGCCGGGAAGGTCTACCGAGACGAACGTGTACCCACGCTCGAGCGCATTGCTGAGGTCCAGGAAATCGTAGAAACGAGGGTTCGGGCCCACGCCGTTGGGGTCGGTCGGAGTGGTGGAGCCCATGTGGTTCATGTAAGGGCTCACCGTGAGGATGACGGGGGTGGGCTTCTCGTCGAGGCCGTAGCCCTTGGGGCGCAGGACGTCGGCGTGCAACTTGTTGATGCCGTCCGAGGACGGGAAGAAGAACTCGTGGTGGTCCGCGTCCTCACGAGGCTCGGCGAGCGCGGCGGCCGCGGGGACCAGTACGAGCGCGGCAAGGAGGAGCGCCAGCAGGCGCCCGCCCACGGATCGACGGCGGCTCTCGGCCCGGTTCACAGGTCGAAGATTCGCCCGCCCGGCCCCGATTCCTGCCCGCGAAGGCCCGGGGAAGCAAAGGCCGGGCCCGGCCGCCGTATAGAGCTGCTCCACGTAGTCTCTGAGCACTATGGCGGAGATGAGCGAGGTCTACGCGGTCACGCGCAAGGAGCTCGCGAGCTTCGTCTCGAGCGTCGCCGAGGCCGACCTCGACCGCCCTGTGCCGGCGACGCCTGGCTGGTCCATACGCGACCTCATCGCTCACCTCTCGGGAGAGTTGACGTGCATCTCCTCCGGCGACTTCCCCAACGAGTTCTTCCTGGCGATCGGCTCCGAGCGCGGGATCGCGATCCTCAACGAGTGGACCGAACGCCAGGTGGTCGAACGCCGCCGTCGGCCTCTTCAGGAGCTCCTCGACGACTGGGAGACCGCGGCCGCGGCCGTCGCGCCGATGATCCGCGGCGACGAGCCGTGGCCTCGAGACGTCCCTCCTTACGTAGGTCACGTGCTGATGACCGATCTGGCGGCTCACCAGCAGGACATCTACGGCGCCGCCGGCGTCGTCAAGGACAGAGATGCAACGCCGATCGCGATTGGTTTCGCCACCTACGTCGGGGGCGCCACTCTCAGGATCGGCGCCTCGGGGGGCCGGGCCGTGCGCTTCACCACCGAGCACAAGGAAGTCGTGGCGGGGGCCGGCGAGCCGGCCGCGACCGTGCGCGCACCGCGCTTCGAGCTATTCCGTGCGCTTTCGGGCAGGCGGAGCCCGGACCAGGTGCGCGCGTACGAGTGGGACGGAGACCCTGAGCCGTTCCTCGAGCTCTTCTACCCTTACGGAGTCCGAGAGGGAGCGCTCGTCGAGTAAACGGCAGCCTCAGGAGATCGAAGTCACGCGCTCGTCCCCGCCGGCCTTCCAGCTGATCACCTGCAACTTCCCACCCGCGATCTCGATGGACGACGCGCTCGCGATGTCGCCGACGTAGAAGGGATCGATGGCCTGCCCCCGCAGGTCGGGCCCGCCTATCCCGACCAGGTGATCGACGAACCTCTCGTGCAGGGCCTCGTCCTGACGATTGACTACCTCTCCCCACAGCTTGGCGTCCCCGTCGGCGAGGTGAGGATCGATCGTGGCCGTGTGAAGGCAGAACCGAGGGTCCCGAGCGAGGTCACGGAACTTGCTCGTGTTCGGCATTCCCACGAGGATCAGCGCTCCCTCGAGGATCATCGGCTCCATCGGGCTTATCCGGGGGGAGCCATCCGACCGGAGCGTCGCGAGCATGCAGAGGTTGCCCGTCCCGCGGTGGCGCCGAAGGAAGACCTCGGAAACTCGCGGAGCTTGCCGGGCAAACTCTTCCCACGCGACCACAGTCGTTCCTTTCCGGCTCGTTTGCTCTGTCGTCCCGGACGGAAGTTACTAGCGCGGCGACGATGTCGCCACGTCCGATGCTTGCCCCTTACCTCAGGACCCATCACTAGACGGCTGGGCAGATCGCTCCACTCCGCAGTTCTGCAGCGCGCCGATCATCACCCCGGAGGCTGCGCGCACGAGCAGAGTGCGAGCCCCGTCAAGATGTCGGCGACGATTGCCCAAGGGACCAGCGGAGGTTCTCATGCCCAGCCATAAGACCCGCGTGCGGAGAGCACCCGACCGCGGTCACCACGACCGCGCGACGATCGACGCCATCCTGGACGACGCCATGGTCGCCCACGTCGGGTTCGTCGACGACGACGGTCGGCCTTACGTCATACCGATGGCGGTCGTCCGCACCGAGGACGAGATCCTGCTGCACGGATCGACCGCGAGCCGACTCATGCGCAAGGTTGCAGACGGGCGGCGTATCTGCGTCACCGTCACGCACCTCGACGGCATCGTCGTTTCGCGTTCGGTCTTCGACAGCTCGATGAACTACCGCTCCGTCGTCGCCTTCGGTCGCGCCCGGGCCATCATGGATCGTGCCGAGAAGCTGGCCGCTCTGGAGTCCCTCGTCGATCACTTGATCCCCGGCCGGTGGAAGGAGGCCCGCAATCCGTCGGAGCAAGAGCTGAAGGCGACAACGTTGGTCGCCCTCCCGATCGACGAGGCGTCCGCAAAGTTCGTTCCGGCCCGCCTCGAGACGACGACGCCGATGTCGCGCTTCCGGTGTGGGCGGGCGAGGTCCCGCTGCGGATGATCGCCCTCGACCTCGTGGCCGATCCCCGTCTTACCGAAGGGTTGACGGTGCCCGAATCGGTGCGGTCGACCGTGGCGCGCGCGTAGAACAGCGGCCTCAACGCAGACGCGGCTTTTTCTCGAGCCCGGAGAGCCCGTTCCACATCAGGTTCACGAGATGGGCGGCGACGACGTTCTTCTTCGGCTCCCCCGCCTCCAGCCACCACTGCCCCACGAGGGCGACCATGCCGACGAGGGCCTGAGAGTAGAGAGGCGCCGTCTTCGCGTCGAAGCCTCGATCTTTGAACTGGTCCTGCAGGACGAACTCGACCTGGCTCGCGAAGTCCCCGATGACGCTGGCGAGCGTCCCGGTAGAGCTCGCGACGGGAGAGTCGCGCACGAGGATCCGGAAGCCGTCCGGCTCTTCCTCGATATAGGTCAGAAAGGCGATGGCCGCCTGCCGGACGAGGGCTCGAGGATGGTCCCCCTCCAGCGACGCGGTGATGCGCGTTACGAGCTCTCCCACCTCTCTGTCGACGACGACCGCGTAGAGACCCTCCTTGCCGTTGAAGTGCTCGTACACGACGGGCTTCGATACCTTGGCGCGACTGGCGATCTCCTCGATGGAGGCGGCCTCGAACCCCTTTTCGGCGAACACGGACCTGCCGACCTCGATCAGTTGAGCGCGACGTTGCTGACCCGTCATTCGCACGCCGCGCTCGGCTTTCGACACCGAGCTATGCCACCGACTTCGCTGCCTGTTGCTTCTGGCTCACGGTCTTGACGTCCCACGCGAGACCGAGCGTCTTCAACGTGCGGATGAAGCCGCCGGTCAAGTCGATCTGGTAGGGCCTCAGGCCGTGCACTGCCGACGTCGGGAACGCATGGTGGTTGTTGTGCCACGACTCGCCGAGCGAGATGAGCGAGAGCACCCAGTTGTTCGTCGAGAAGTCCGTCGTCTGATACGGACGCTCACCGTAGAAGTGGCAGATCGAGTTGATGCTCCAGGTCACGTGGTGAAGCATGAAGATCCGAACGAGGCTGCCCCAGATGAATGCCGAAACGGCCCCCGCGATCGTGCCGGTCAGTGCAAAGCCGACCACCGGCGCGAGCGTGAAGCTGATGGCCACCCACAACGGGAACAGCCTGTCGATGCGTCGCATCACGGGATCACGCACCATGTCGGGAGACCACCGCTTCGCCGAGGTCTGCTCGTCGACGAACAGCCAGCCCATGTGCGCATGCCACAAGCCCTTCGCGACTCCGCGGATGCCGGGCCCTTCGTCAAGATGGGGCGAGTGCGGGTCGCCGGGCTGATCGGAGAACGCGTGGTGCCGGCGATGGTCGGCAACCCATCGGATCACAGGGCCCTGGATCGCCATCGAGCCCGCTATCGCCAGCGCCGCGCGCACCCACGCCTTGGTCTGGAAGCTCTGATGAGTGAAGAGACGGTGATAGCCGACGGTGACGCCGAAGCCGGTGACGAGATACATCGACGCGAACAGAGCCATGTCCAATCCGCTGAGCCCGCTGCCCCACGCACTCCACACCGCTGCAATCAAACCTATGAACGGCAGAACGGTGACCACGAGCACGATGCGCTTCTGGAGCCGGGCCGTCTTGGCGTCGAGCACTCGAACGCCGGGGACGGCCGGCTCGGCCCTGTCTTGGGGTGGCCTCTCGAGGACGGTAGCCACGCTGCCTCCTATGCTTGTCTACGGTTACGTAGACGTAACTTACGGTAGCGTAGGTAACGTGTCAAGCGACCGTGGTCGTCTCGGACCCCGGAGGGCTACTGCGGCGAGAGCAGCGCCATGATCTGGGGCAGCTCGTCGTGTGCGATCGCGGCGATCCGGAGGGCCCCCTCCCTCTCGACCAGCGTGTAGACCGCGTGGAAGTCGTAGACCTCTCGATCGTCGGCGTCCCGAAGGCTCCAATGGATCGCCACCTGGATCACGCGCGGGGTAACGGACATCGCGTTCGAGTCCAGCACCGCCGCGGTGCGCACGCCGAAGCCCTTGTATATGTCCATCAACATCTTCAGCTGCTCGACCCATTCGGCATGGCTTCCGACCGCTCTCAAGTCGACGGGATCGCCGTCGCCCACGATCAGGCACGGGTACGCGAAGCGCTCTGCGACCGCGTCGGCATCGAACTGCTCGAAGACCGAGCGGTAGTCATCGAGGAAGTCTTGTGCCCGCTCGGTTTCAGTCGTCATCGTCGAAGTATCGCAGGGTGACCCCACGCGCCTTGATTCGACGCGGGCTACGCATCGCCGGCGATGCGTCGCAGCACGGTGATCTGCGAGATCATCGCCCGCGGCGACGCGCCGCCGAACGCCTCCACGGTGTACGAGCCTCGTCCGATCGTAGTGATCGTCGGCCACGACGTGACCGGCAAGGGGACGTCCGGGCTCCCGTCTACCGGCGGAGGTGGGATCGTCGGCAGAAGAGGGCGAGCTCGAAGTTCACGCATTCGTCCAAGCCGAAGCCTCCATCGGCCGTGTCCGAGCCCTCTCCCCCGTCGAGCGTGTCGTCGCCGTCGAGTCCCGATATCTCGTCATCGCCCTGGAGGCCGAAGATGACGTTGGCGAGATCGTTGCCCGACATCGTGTCGGCGAAGGGACTGCCGACTATCGTCTCGAAGGAGCCGTCAACGGCGTCCGAGCCGTTGCCGGTCGCCGTGCCCTCGTCGAGAACGATCGCAACTGCCTTCGAAGCCTTCTCGTAACTCACGACGTCGTTGCCGTCGCTCCCGAACACGTTGTCGCTTCCCTCACCCTCGAACACCGTGTCGTCGCCGGGACCACCTTCGACGTAGTCGTCACCGGCGTCGCCCCGCATCACGTCGTTTCCTGATCCGCCGAAGACGTCGTCGGATCCCGCCTCCCCGAAGAGTATGTCGTTGCCGTCGGCGGCGCGATCATCGTCGCCGCCGAATGCCCAACCGGTATTGACGTTGTCGTCCCCACCGCCCGCAAAGACGATGTCATCGCCGGCGCCCCCATCCACGTGGTCCTGACGAGCCTTGAGCGACGCCTCGATGTAGTCGTCACCGCCACCGCCCGAGACGTAGATGGTTCCTCCCCCGGAAAAGAATCCATTGGCGCGCGAGTCCCCGTACATATAGATGTAGCCCCGCTTGGGGCCTTCGAGACCCTCGATGTTGGTCAAGCGGTCGGGCGTCGCGCCGTAGCCACTTTCCGGACTCACGCTGATCTCCGTCGTCGACAAGGCGTCGTAATAGGACGCGACGTCGGCTCCGCCCGCGCCCCCGTCGAGTTGGTCGTAGGAGCTCATCCCCCACAACAGGTCGTTCTCCGCCCCCGCATGAATTGAGTCGACGTCACCCCCGCCGATGAGGAAGTTCGATCTTTCGTCGCCGTCGAGACGATCGGCGTACGGACTCCCCAGGATCCCCTCGAACTGATTGAACCTGTCGCGCCCGGCGCCTCCCGAAGACTTTCCCGATCCGAGATCGGCACGGACGCGCGTGCTTGCGATCTTGAACGCGACGACGTCCATCTGGCCGGGCCCACCGCTCTCCCGATCCGCGCCGTAACCCCCGTCGACGAGGTCGCTGCCCTTCCCCGCGCACACCAGGTCGTCTCCGTCGAAGGCCACGATGACGTCGTCGCCCCCGAGCCCGACGATGATGTCGCGGTGCCGGGTGCCCTGGATCGTGTCGTCCTTGCTCGAGCCGACGATCGTGGCCTTGCGCCCGAAACAGAGCCGCTTCGAGCTCGGGCGCGACCCGACAGGGCTCGTCGTAGAGAGCGCGACGGCGACCGCGAGGACGATCGAGCGCTTGACCATGGGTTCCTTCGCCGCCGACGGACTAGTCCGGCAACGCTAGCGGGGCCACCGCCCGAGACAAATACGCATTCTGGGCAAATGGCGTTTTAATCCGCTCTCGCGCCACGAGATACCAGGCGTCTCGGCGGTGTTTACGATACGCAATCGCGTGGCCTCGACGGGGAGGAACTAATGGCTGCAGGTCCGGACCGCAACCTTGCGCTCGAGCTCGCACGGGTTACCGAAGCAGCGGCGATGGCGGCCGCCAGGTGGATAGGCCGGGGAGACAAAGAGGCTGCCGACCAAGCGGCCGTAGACGCGATGCGGTTCATGATGAACACGGTGACCATGAACGGCGTGGTCGTCATCGGAGAGGGCGAGAAGGACGAAGCGCCCATGCTCTACAACGGCGAGGAGCTCGGCACCGGTGACGAGCCGCTCGTCGACATCACCGCCCCCGCCGGCGAGAACATCCGGCGCATCGCCAAGGCGAAGAAGAGCTCCGTCGGTGACGTGACGGTCTGCATCCTCGACCGCCCGCGCCACGAGCAGCTGGTGCAGGAGGTCCGCGAGGCCGGCGCCCGCATCAAGTTCATCACCGACGGCGACGTCGCCAGCGCGATCGCGGCCGCCCGCGAGGGCACCGGTGTGGACCTGCTGCTCGGCATCGGCGGCACCCCGGAGGGGATCATCGCCGCCTGCGCCCTCAAGTGCATGGGGGGTGCGCTGCAGGGCAGGCTCTGGCCCAAGGACGACGAGGAGCGCCAGAAGGCCCTCGACGCCGGCCACGACCTCGACCGGGTGCTGCACATCGACGACCTGGTGCGCGGCGACGTCTTCTTCGTGGCCACCGGCATCACCGACGGCGAGCTGCTGCGCGGGGTCCAGT
>DATBND010000367.1:0-1888 GCA_036554505.1 Actinomycetota bacterium
GCGGTCGTCAAGCAGCTGCCTCCCGACAAGGTCGAGGAGCTCCGGGCCGCGCTGGAGGCCCAGACCGAGTCGTTCCGGACGGAGTCGGGCCTCACGCTGCCCGGAGTCACGGTAAACGCCGTCGCCTCCTGAGGCCGCGCCCGGGAGGGAATCGAGGACGAGGCGTTGAAGTCCTCCGGTCGATAGCCGTCTGACTCGGAGGAACGCATCGTGATTCGCTTCCCGCGTGGCCGCACGATCGCGCTCGGTCTCTCGCTGATCTCTTCGTTGGTGCTGGGCGGCGCACTCCCTGCGACGGGCCAGACGTCCGAGCCCGTTTATCCGTCTCCGGAATGGTTCGCGCGGGAGGCGGCGAACTTCGCGATGGTCTCCCAGGCCCCCGCCGAGCAAGCGGCCGACCCCGACTTCCAGCTCCGCTGGAACGATCAGAGCACGGCGAACCGCCAGCACTATCTGACCCGGCGTTACGTCGACAACACGTGGCCGTGGGACTCCTCGGGCAACGCGTGCAATCACTGGTCCGGGCCCTGCACGGGCGACCCCTACCTCTACCCGGGGGTCGATCCCTTCTACGACGACGAGGGCGTCGTCGAGGAAGCGATCTACTTCGACGCGGACGGGGCGCTGCTGTCGGGGCGCGTCTGGGTGCCGAAGGACGCGCAGCCCGGGGACGATCTGCCCGGTGTCGTCATCGAGACCGGGTCGGTCCAGGCTCCCGAGACGCTCTACTGGTGGTTCGCGCAGAGCCTGGTGCGCAGCAGCTACGCGGTGATGACCTTCGACGTGCGCGGGCAGGGGCGTTCCGACAATCGGACGCCGAGCGGCGACATGGGGACGAACCTGAACTCGAGCGTGTTCGCAACGAACCTCGTCGACACGATCGAGTTCTTCCATTCCACGCCCGAGTCGCCGTACCCGCAGGCGGCCGGAAGGGGTGCGTTCGCGACCACTCCGTACAACCCGTTCCACGACGTCATCGACCACGATCGTCTCGGCATCGTCGGGCACTCGCTCGGGGCCACGGGTGTGAGCGTCGTGCAGGGGATGGATCCGTGGCCGGGCCGGCTGCTTAGCTCCAATCCTGTCGACGTCGCCGTCGCGTGGGACAACCTCTCGGCGTCCGGGTCGCTCGCCGGCGCGACCGTGACGCCGCGCGTGCCCACGATGGGCCAGTCGGCCGACTACGGCTTGACCCCGACTCCGTTCACCTCGCCGCCCGCGCCCGAGGGCAAGAACGCCGGCTTCAACCGGTGGAAGGCCGCGGGCCTTCCGACGTACCAGGTCAACGTCCGGGGCGGATCGCACTACGAATGGTCGCTGTTGCCTGGGTTCCCCACGTCGTCGTGGGACTGGGGGAACCCGATGGCCGAGCACTACACCCTGGCGTGGCTCGATCGGTGGCTGAAGCTTCCCGGCGAGCCCGGTTACGCGACCGCGGACGCCCGGCTACTCGACGATGGTTCGTGGACGGATCGCATGAGCTTCTATTACCGCTCGGCGCGTTCGTTCCCGACGCGCGCCGGGGTCTTACAGGTCTGCGCCGACATCAAGTCCGGATGCGAGATCCCTCCGGACCCGACGCCGCGCGGTACGTCGCTGACGCTCGTCGTCCAGGGCAACGGCTCCGGCCGGACGCTCGTCGCCACGCTCACCGAGCGCGACCGGGGAGCGCCGATCGCCGGAGAGCCGATCACGTTCTTCGGAGACGGGGGCGCGATCGGCGTCGCGACGACCGACGAGTCGGGGCGCGCGACGCTTGCTCCGCCGAAGAAGCTCCGGAGCGGCCATCACCCGTTCGCGGCCGAGTACGCGGGCGACGACGCGCACGAGCCTGCGCGCGCGGAGGTCGGCTCGTAACGGGCACTTCGCGCACGCGTAGGTTCGCTCG
>DATBND010000377.1:0-5768 GCA_036554505.1 Actinomycetota bacterium
GTGCTCGGTCTCCAGCGCGTGCAACGCCTCCGCGAGGAGCTCGCGTGCGCGCGCGATCATCGACTCGATCTCCTCCTGAGGGGCGCTGGCCTGGATCTGACGGCGTAGGTCGGCGCCGAGCAACGGCTCGAGCTCCTCGTTCACCTCCGGGGCAAGCTCTATGACTCCGGCCTCGATGACCTCGTAGTTCTCGAGGTAGGCCTCGGCCGACAGCTCCGCGGCCGCGTCCGGGTCACCCGCGGCATACGCCTTCTCGATCTCCGTGAGGAGCTCCTCGATCTCGGCGACGACCTCCGCGGGGTCGGATTCCTCGACGGGCGCGGCCCCCACGGTTTCCTCGAGCTCGTGCCCGATGAGCTCCGCGGCGGACTCGACCTCGAGCACGTCCACGAGCTCGTTCGGAGGAGTCGGCGAGGGGAACGCGCGGGACAGGACCTCGAACGCCTCGTCTATCTCCTCGGCTTCCTCCGCCGAGGCGCTCGCCACCTCGTCCTCGAACGCGTCGTACATGCGCTCGGCCTCGATGACGAAGGCGTAGCCGTCCTGGTACTCCTCGAGCAACCGGATGTCGTTCCCCTTGGGGTCGACGGCCTCTTCGTACTCGTGCGCCGCGGTGCCGAGCAGCGCCGCAACGACCGAGCCCTGATAGGACGACTCGCCTGCGCTCTCACCGACGACGGCGTTGAGCGCCTCGATCGTGGTGGCGGACGCCTTGTCGAAGGCAGCCGCGAGCTTCGGCGCGCCTGCGCCCTCGGCAACGGCATCGACGCCTTCGGACAGCGCGGCTTCGAGGTCCGTCGCGAGGGACGGCTCGTGCTCGGCGAGCTCGGACGCGACCGAGTCGAGGATCTCCGCGACCGGGTGGCCCGCATGGATGGCGGCGCCCTCCTCGTCGCCGGCCTCGTAGAGCTCGAGCGCCACGAGGTGGTGCCCCCGGATCTGCGCGAGCGCCTCTCCGAAAGACACGTCCTCGACCGAGATCTCCGCGGCGGCCTCGGCCCCGCCGGCCGCCTCGGTGGGCCGGTCGCCCTCGGGCCCGCAGGCGGCGAAGACGAGCGCGACGAGGACGCTCAGGACGTGGCGGAGGCGTGGCTGCATTTCTTCGGTGCCCCTTAGAAGTGAGGTTCGGCGGGCCGATGTTAGGGCACCCTAACCTCGGCCGCAACAGGTCGAATGGGGCGATCGCGCGACGCGGCGTCGCCACAGGAACTCCCTCGATCTCGAGGAAACTCCCGCGATGATCGAGCCCATCGCGGCGTCGCCTAAAGGCCGATCAGCCGGCGGGTCAGGCGGCCCCGCCGGGTGGGGCGCCCGGTGCGCTCCTCCACACGATCCGCGTGGGCCAGCGCGCGCAGGCCCATGTTCACGCCGATCCACCGCAGAGGCTCCGGCTCCCAGTCGCGTGAGCGATGCCCGACCCAAGGGAGACGGACGAGCTCGGTGTCGTGACCGAGGATGAGGTCGGCGAGCGTGCGCCCGGCAAGGTTCGTCGTCGACACGCCGTCGCCGACATAGCCTCCGGCCCACGCGAGCCCGGCCGCGCGGTCGTAGCCGACCGATGTGAACCAGTCCCTCGGGACACCGAGGCAGCCGCCCCACTCGTGTGTGATCGGGGCAGCGCGCGCCACCGGGAACAAGCGACCGACCACCTCCCTCAAGGCCGAGAAGACCTTGGGATCGCGATCGTTCGAGTCCGTGATGCGCGAGCCGAAGTGATACGGCGCGCCCCGACCGCCGATCGCGATTCGGTCGTCGGCGGTGCGCTGCGCATAGATCAAGAGATGGCGGCCGTCGTGCAGCGTCTCGTAGCCGTCCCATCCGATCGAACGCCAGACCTGCGCGTCGAGCGGTTCCGTCGCGACCATCAACGAGTACAGGGGCAAGAGCCGCCGTCTCATCCCTGGCATCTGCGCGGTGTAACCCTCGGTCGCACGCACGACGACGTCCGCACCCACGCGACCGTGCGGCGTCGAGACCACCCGCGGGCCAACCTCCGTAGCCGGCGTGCGCTCGTAGATCGACGCGCCGAGGCCTTCCACCGTCGTCGCGAGCCCTCGCACCAGACGCGCTGGATCGACGCGCGCACAGTGCGGGGTGAACCGGGCGCCGGTCGCGCCCTCGGCGCGCACCCGCGCGGCGAGCTCGTCACGGCCAAGCCACCGGAAGTCGTCTTCGCCGAATCCCCATTCGCGGTCGTCCGCGAGCTCGGCGCGAACGCGCGCGTCCTGGCTCGGTGACGTCACGAGCGTGAGGGTCCCGCCCTTGTGGAAGCGCGCGTCGATCCCCTCGTGCGCCGCTACCTCGCCGACCTCGTCGACGGTTCGGAACATCGCTCGCTCCATCGCGACCGCCGCGTCGCGGCCGTACCGGCGAGCGATCTTGCTGCGCGACGCGGCGAACAGGCCCGAGCACCAACCTCCATTGCGCCCGGATGCTCCGAAGCCCGCCACCTCGCGCTCGACGATCACCACGCGCAGGTCGGGACGGGCGCGCAGGAGGTAGTAGGCCGTCCACAGGCCCGTGTAACCGGCTCCGACTATGGCGACATCGGCGTCGGCCGAACCGGGGAGCGACGGGCGCGGGACGATCGGCTCGTCAAGCGTGTCGAGCCACAGGCTGAAGCTGCCGTAGTCCCGCCCGCCCGGCGGTAGGTGGTCTACGCCGGCGATGGCGCGCCCCGGTTAGGGGATCTCCTGCGGCGCCGCGTCGACGCGCGCCTCCTCGGAATCGTCCGCGCCCTTATCGGCGCCCTCGTCGACGTCGCCGCCGGTCGTCGTCTCGTTGGGCTCGCCGGGCTCTTGCTCGGGCGGGACCGGAGGAGCGCCGCCACTACCCTCGTCGGCCCTGGCCGATATGTCGATCTGATCGATCACGCGCGTCTCCTTCCCATGTCCTGCAGCTAGCAGCCCAGCACCATCTTTATCAACGGCACCATTTCCGACAACTGATCTTTGCGCAGGAAGTAGTCCGCCCACGCCGGCGGCCTCTCGACGTACGCAGAGAATGCGATGATCCGCGCGCCCGGGACCTCTTGGCGGATGTGACCGGCGGCTTCCTCTCCGGACATACCGGGCATGCGCGCGTCGAGGATGACGACTCCCGGCTTCCACTCGCTCGCGATCCGGAGCCCGTCGTCGCCCGACTCGGCCTCTCGCACACCATGGATGCCGACCGCGCCCAGCAAGACGCGCAATGCGTGCCGGTCGTTCGGACTGTCGTCGACGATGAGCACGGACTGGGGGTTCATCGCGCGTCACGGCCACCTGCGCGGACCGGGCCGGTCCGGTATCGCGCGCGCCAGATACGGCCTCGACTTCGAGATGAGCTTGTCGATCGCGCCGGCCAGCCACGTCAATCGGGTCACTCGGAGAAGTCGGGCCATCCAGCGCGTGGCGTCGAGGATCTCGAGGAGCCTGATGAACGCGTCCCCGTGCGTTAGGCGCGTCCCGTCGCATTCGATCAGCTGCCACGAGTCCTCTATGCGCCCGCGTTCGAGGAACACCACGAACTCGGCCGCCTCCGGGTCGTCGAACGGGAGCAACGCAAGGCGCCCTCGCTTGTCCAGACGAAACACGAGGCGGGCCGCTCCCCTGCAGAACCTGCACCGGTCCTGGTACAGCACCAGGGGCCGCTCCAGAGGGCCCGAACGCGCGACCGCCCCACTCGTCTCGACCGCCACCGTGCCTCCCTAGCTCGACTTGCGTCCGGTGGACTTCTTGCGTCCGGTGGACTTCTTGCGACTCGTCGACTTCTTCCGGCCGGTCGACTTCTTGGAGGTGCTGGTGGACCTCCGACGCGTCGACTTCTTACGACCCGTGGACTTCTTCCGACTCGTGGACTTCTTGCGACTCGTCGACTTCTTCCTGGTCGACTTCTTGCGACTCGTCGACTTCTTACGACCCGTGGACTTCTTGCGACCCGTCGACTTCTTGGAGCCTCCCGACGACGTGCTCGACGACGATCCCGCCGAGGAGCTCTTGCCGCCCCGCTTCTCGGAGCCCGGGCTGTTCGCGATCTTCGCGGCGCGCTGCTTGCTCATCCCCTTCTTGCGCAAGCCTTCGTACTGCTTGTCGTCCTTGACGCTCGGCCCATGATCCTTCGCCATCGCGATCACCTCCTCTTGGGATTGCCTTACCCCAAATGACTCGCGCCCAACGACGCGCCGGCCGTACCGGTCACCCCTTGGGAGGTAGAGGACTGAGAGCGCACCTCCCTCCGCCCAAGGGAAAGGCTGACGTCCCAACCGCGCACGATCGTAACGCAGCGTCGGCGCGTCACCTGAATCAGGGGCAGCGGCTCCCGGTGCACTGACGATCGGTGCGGAGTTGGTTCGCCAGCTGCGTCAGCAGGTCGGGATTCGGATCGTTCGTAGGGTCCTCGTCCCCGAGAAGGTTCACGAGCTGCCACGGGTCCGCAGCGAGGTCGTAGTACTCACTCTCGGTGAGAGCCCCGGACGAGTCGTAGTACTCGATGTACTGATAGGTCTTGGTGCGCGTCGACGCGAAGTCGGGGATCGACTTGTCCGGCTGCGTCCAGTGCTCGATCAGCAGGCGAGCGCGCCCGGCGGGGTCGAGCAACGACCGTCCGTCGAAGGGGATCTGAGGATCCGGCACCAAGCCGACCGCGTTCATGACGGTCGGCGCCACGTCCACCATCGCCGCAAGCCGATCGTCGGTTGCGCCCGGCGTCACGTGGCCGTCCCATTTCATCAGGAACGGCACCTGGATGGCCGAGGTGTAGGGGACTCGCTTGGAGTTCAGCCCGTGCTCGCCCCAGTTCTGCCCGTTGTCCGACAAGAAGATGACAAGCGTGTTCTCCGCCTCGCCGAGATCGCGCATCGCGCGGTGCACGCCGGCGATCATGTCGTCCAACGAGAACAGCGTCCTCAGCTGCCTGGTGCGGATCACGCCCGCACGGGTGACTCCCTGGCGCGAGCTCTGTACGTACTCGGGCTTGTCGCTGCGGTCCTCCTCGGTCACGGCGGGAGAGGGCGTCCACTCGCCGACGTAGCTGCGCACGTATTTGCGCTCGGCGATGTAAGGCGAGTGCGGGGCGGCGGGTGCGAGGTACATGAACCACGGCGTGCTGTCGGAACGCTCGAACACGCGCAGGTTCTTCACCGCTTGCTCTCGCAGGAAGTCGAGCGAATAGTCCTGCACGCGCCGGACGACGCCGTTGATGTTGAAAGTCTTTCCGAAGTAACCCCCGTGGGTGGTGGCCCAGCGGTCGAAGTAGGGAGGCTTAAGGAACTTGACGGGCCAGCCGTTCAGGAACTTCCCGGCCATGGCCGTCTTGTAGCCCGCGCGGTGCAGGTAGTACTGGATCGTCGACTCTTGATCGAGGTTACGCCCGAGCAGATTGTTCTGCACGAAATGGTTGTGGGCGTAGCGACCGGTAAAGAGCGTGGCTCTGGAGGGGCAACAGAGGGGAGTCGTCGCGTAGAACTCGCTGAAGCGCGTCCCACCGCCCCCGAGAAGGCGCTGGGTCTTGGCCATGATGTGCATCGTGTCCGACGCTCTCTGGTCGTCCGACACCACGATCAGGATGTTCGGTCGCCTCTGCGAGGGTTCTTGAGAGCGCGCTGGGTTCGCGGCGAGGCTCCCCGCCACGAGTCCCACCGAGGCGAGAAAGAGCGCGACGGCGCGCGCCGGCTTTATGGCGCTCGTGCGCCTCCACAACCACGTCACGTCAGGATCGGCGCTCCTTCGCGCAACTGAGGATCCGTCCGATGTGGCTGCCGGGGAACGCGGCCGCCAAGACGGGCTCAC
>DATBND010000003.1:0-2831 GCA_036554505.1 Actinomycetota bacterium
CGCGTTCTTCCCGCCGCGCCACGGCTCGATCCTCAACTACCTCCAGCTCTCGGACTTCCAGGTCGTCGACGAGGAGTCCCCGGGGCGCGTCGAGTTCCTCGACCCCACGCAACGGGGCCCGTTCACCCAGCTGTCCGCCGCGTACCGGCCGCAGGAGTCGCTGTCCACTCAGGTCGTCGAGTCGATGATCCGCTCGGCGCGCAACACGACGTCGCCGATCACCGCAAGACGGATAGAGCTGTCGATCCTCACCGGCGACAACGCCGACTCGCAGCAGTACAACGAGACGCGCTGGTTCATCGACATGATGGACGGGACCGCCGGCAACCGGCCCGAGCTCCTCGCCGAGAAGATCGACCCGAACTCCGGCATCCCGATCCCCGGGTGCGAGGCGACCCCCGGCTCGGTCTACGACGGCGTACGCGCGGGTGGCCAGACCGGCCAGCCCGACACCGGCTTCTACGAGCCGGATCGCTCCGGCCCCAGCTCGGACGGCGCCGGCTATTCGCCGTTCCGTGAGGAGAACGTCGAGGAGACGCCCGGGCGTGACGTCACGGTCCGCGACTTCCCGAACCTTCTCGAGGCCGCGCAGCAGCCGTTCGAGGCGATCGGCGTCGACATGCCGTGGTACACCGCGTTCGGCAACCACGACGCGCTCGTGCAGGGCAACGACCCCGACGCGTACTTCGGCCCGGGGGGCCCGACCAGCACGCCGAACCGCGAGACCGCGAATCCCGCCTTCCAAGCGATCGCGACGGGATGCTTCAAGCCGCAGAGCACCTCGCAGCTGACGATGCTCACCAGCGCGGCCGCCGACGGCACGATCTCGGACGACGAGCGACAAGACCTGCTCGACGCGTCGGTTCCAATCGTTCCGCCCGACCCGCGCCGTTGCTACGTCGCCAAGGACGAGGTCGACGGCGGCGGAGCGCCGGCACCGTGCAGCACCGGCGGATGGATCCAGCAACACAATTTGACGACGGGCACACCGGTTGGTCACGGCATGGCCCCCGCGCCGTGCGATCCGATCACCACGTTGGACGACGCGCTGAGCGCGCCTCCGTGCACCGCATACGGACGCCCGCCCATCGCGGACTTCTACAACGACGGCTACTACTCGTTCTCCCCCAAGCCAGGCCTTCGGTTCCTAGTCCTCGACTCGATCACCGACGAATGCAGCGCCGTCGTATGCGCGGAGGGATCGATCGACGATCCGCAGTTCCAGTGGCTGGCCAGTCAGATCGGCGCGGCCGAGGCCGAAGGCCAGTACGTGATGGTCTTCTCACACCACACGCTTCGCACGACTCGGTTTACGTCGAGCGACGAGAGCGAGTACCCGATGCACTACGGCCAGCGCGTCGATCCCGAGAACCCGATGAACCCGCAAGGTCCGAGCCCCGCGCAAACGCTAGAGGAGCTCTTCTGCGAGCACCCCAACGTCATCGCACACGTTGCCGGACACGAGCACGAGAACCACGTGCTGCATTACGACTGCAAGGGCGGCGCGACCAACGGAGCCTTGTCATCCGCAGTCGGTCCCGGCGAGTTCTGGCACATCACGACCGCGGCCGAGCTCGACTGGCCTCAGCAGTCGCGCATGATCGAGCTCATCGACAACGGCGACGGCGCAACCATGTCGCTCGTCCTGACGATGATCGACCACCTCGCGCCTCCGAACCCCGGGCTGGGCCGGGACACGTCGTTCAACAAGGGCGATGCCGGCGAGCAGGTGATGAAGCTGGCGTCGATCGCACGCGAGCTCTCCTACAACGACTATCAGGCGTCGCGCGGGGCCCGGGGCACGCCCGAGGATCGCAACGTAATCCTCGTCGTCGGCCGCCCGTGGCCCGCCACTCCCTCGCCGCAGCCCTGAGGCCTCGCCCCGAGCAAGAACGTGTCGGGGATGACACGACGGTGTCACGGGGGTGACACCTTTCTGCCGGCACGCCCGCCCAGGCGCTTTCTTGTTCGACTTTTGTTGCTTTCTGGACGGTGAGCGTCCACTTGGGCACAAAAGTCACAGGTTGCGGGCGACAGGAGATCGGGCATTTCGGCCTAATACCCCCCTAATAACCATTGCAAGGGGGGAATCATGAAGAAGCGAATGCTGGCCCTACTAACCGCCATGGTCATGGCCTTTGCGTCGGTCGGGATCGCAACGACCTTCGTGAGCCAGGCTTCGGATACGACGACGACGCAGACTCCGAAGAAGTGCAAAAAGTGCAAGAAGGTCATAAAGAAGGCCAAGAAATGCAAGAAGTCGGGCAGCACCTCGGCCAAGTGCAAGAAGCTGAAGAAGAAGGCCCGGAAGTGCAAGAAGACGCTCCGCAGCCAGAAGTGCAAGAAGCCCTCGCCCCAGCCGAGCCCGAAGCCGAGCGGAAGCGGAGGCACGGGTGGCCAGGAGGTAAAGGGTGAGATCCAGCAACCCGCTCCGTACGTCGATCCCAACGATCCGAAGGTCACCTGCTACTCGGGCAAACATCGCCGAGAAGCGGTCCTAACCGACGGGGCGAACCAGGGCGTCGACGGCTGGCACTTCGAGGTCGACCCCAAGACGCTCGGGACCCAGTTCCTCCTGACCGCGGACTCGGGCGAGGGTGCGCCGGACCTCGACATCACCTTCTATAACGAGTTCGGAACGCCCGAGCAGCTCGCCGACCCGAACTACGCGCCGACTAGCCAGGGTTACGACACCCGGGCCGCCGGTGGCGAGACCGGGACCGTTCCCCAGGGCATGAAGCTCGCGATCGTCTGCATGCTCGACGGCGCGAACGCGTCGTTCACCTACAGGGCCGGAGGCCAAGCGCCGGCTCCCAGGCCGTCGGGCGCGT
>DATBND010000021.1:0-9457 GCA_036554505.1 Actinomycetota bacterium
TTGGCGACCTGGGCGGCCTTGCCGACCTCGGTCTGAATCAGGATGTAGGCCTGAACCGTAGCCACGCTTGTCCTCCTTAGTCTCACTTCGTCGCGGGATACGGACCGACGAAAAGTGCCGGGAGTCTAGCAGGGTCGCTTCGCGCCGAGAGGGTAGGCTGACGCCCCGCCGATCCGTACGAACAGGAGATTCGAGCATGCCGTCCGAAGGTCTCGCCGGCATAGAACGACCCGGCGAGGTGCACCGGAATCAGAGCGCCCCGCGCCTCGTCGAGCTCGCCGTCGCACGCGGCGAAGGGATCTTCGCTCGGTCGGGCGCGCTGGTCACGATGACCGGCGAGCGTACGGGTCGATCCCCGCGCGATCGGTTCCTCGTCGCGCACGGAGGTTCCAAGGAGGAGATCGACTGGGGCCAGACCAACCAGCCCGTCGAGCCCGAGGTCTTCGACGCTTTGTTCGACCGCGTCCGGGGACATCTCGAGGGCCGCGAGCTGTTCGTGGTCGACGGCTACGTCGGCGCCGACCCCGACCACCAGATCCGGCTGCGAGTGATCGCCGAGCTCGCGTGGCACGCGTTGTTCGCGCAGCAGTTGTTCCGCCGGCCGGAGCCGGGCGAGCTCGACGGGTTCGAGCCCGACTTCACGCTCGTGTCGGCCCCCTCGTTCGAGGCGGTCCCGGAGCGCGACGGCACCAACTCCGAGGCGTTCATCGGCATCGACCTCGAGCGCCGGCAGGTGCTGATCTGTGGGACCCACTACGCGGGCGAGATGAAGAAGTCGCTGTTCACCTCCGCCAATTACCTGATGCCCGCTCAGGGCGTGCTGCCGATGCACTGCTCCGCCAACGTGGGCGAGGACGGGGACGTCGCCGTCTTCTTCGGGCTCTCGGGCACGGGGAAGACGACTCTCTCGGCGGATCCGACGAGGCGGCTGATCGGCGACGACGAGCACGGGTGGTCGGCCAGCGGGGTCTTCAACTTCGAGGGCGGCTGCTACGCCAAGTGCATACGTCTCTCGCAGGAGAACGAGCCACAGATATGGAGTGCGATCAGGTTCGGCTCCGTGGTCGAGAACGTGGTCGTGGACGACGTGACCCGGACCGTGGACTATGACGACGCCTCGATCACCGAGAACACACGCGTCGCATACCCACTCGAGTTCATCCCCGACTTCGTGCCCGAGGGCCGCGCGGGTCACGCGAGCAAGATCATCTTCTTGACGGCGGACGCGTTCGGCGTCCTGCCTCCTATCGCCCGGCTGACGCCCGAGGCCGCGATGTACCACTTCCTCTCCGGCTTCACCGCGAAGCTCGCGGGGACCGAGGCCGGGCTGGGCAGCGAGCCCGAGGCGACGTTCTCGACCTTGTTCGGTGCTCCGTTCTTCCCATTGAAGCCGAGCGTGTACTCGAAGATGCTCGGCGAGCGCATGTCGGAGCACGGCGCACGCGCCTTCCTCGTAAACACCGGGTGGACCGGGGGCCCGCACGGGGTCGGGCGCCGGATGGACCTTCCCTCTACTCGTGCGATGGTGCGCGCTGCGCTCGCCGGCGAGCTCGACGACGTCGAGACCAAGCGGCATCCGATCTTCAACCTCGACGTCCCCGTCTCCTGCCCCGGAGTGGCCGACGACGTGCTCGATCCGCAGGCGACGTGGCCGGACCCGGAGGCCTACGAGGAGCGGGCGCGCGAGCTTGCACGTATGTTCAGGAAGAACTTCGAGCGATTCGCGGACGGAGTCGCTCCCGAGGTGACGAAAGCGGGCCCGGTTCCTGAATAAGAAGGAAAGGTGAGCTCCATGTCGCGCAGCGTGGCGGACCTGGGCGAGTGGGGGCTGATCGAGCTGATCACACAGCGTGTGGGCGCTGCCCCCGAAGGCGAGATCTGGAGCGGCGACGACGCGGCCGTCGTCGCGACCGGGAGCGAGCGCCTCGTCCTGACGACCGACATCCTCGTGCAAGGCGTGGACTTCGACTTCGCCTATTGTCCTCCGCAGGACGCCGGGTGGAAGGCGATGGCCGTCAACGTGTCCGACATCGCCGCGATGGGCGCCGTGCCGCGTCACGCGGTCGCCACTCTCGGCCTCCAACCCGAGACCCCGGTCGTGGACGTCGAGTCGATCCTCGACGGGCTGCAGGGGGCCGCGGACATGTACGGGACCGCGCTCGTTGGCGGCGACGTGAGCACCGCGAGCGAGCTGTCGATCGGCGTGACGGTCGCGGGGTTCATGCCCGGAGCGCGCCGGCCGGCGACCCGCTCGGGCGCCATCGGCGGGGACGCGATCTGTGTGACGGGCGAGCTCGGCGGCGCGGCCGGCGGTCTGATAGCGCTCAAGAACAAGCCCAGCGGGGGCCTGCGGTCGGGATGGGACCTCGGGGAGAACCTCGAGTCGCCGTTGAACAAGCTCGCCGCGCGCCAGCTCCGCCCGACCGCTCGCTTGCCGGAGAGCCGGGCCCTCGGGGCGGTCGAGGTCACCGCGATGATCGACGTGTCCGACGGGCTCATCGCCGATCTCGAGCACGTGCTCGACGCGAGCGGGGCCGGCTGCCAGCTCGAGCCCGACATGATCCCCGTGGACGACAACCTCGGCACTCTGGAGAAGCTCGTCGACGATCTCGACCCGCTCGAGCTCGCGCTCACCGGGGGCGAGGACTACGAGTTGATCGTGACGCTCGACCCCGCGAACGTCGCCGAGGCCCGCATGGCGGTCGAGCACATGGGCACGCATCTGACCCGCATCGGTACCGTCATGACCGGCTCCGAGCGAAAGCTGGGTGAGCGGTCGTTCGCCGACATCAAGGAAAAGGGATGGGAGCACTTCCGCACCCCGTGACCGGGCTACCCGTCGCGCTGACGATCGCCGGGTCCGACTCCGGTGGGGGCGCCGGGATCCAGGCGGACCTCAAGGTGTTCATGGCGTTGGGCTGCCACGGCGCCTCCGCGTTGACCGCCCTGACTGCGCAGAACACCGTTGGCGTCACCGCCATCCACGAGGTGCCCGCGGACTTCGTGGGCGCCCAGATCGACGCGGTGGCGAGCGATCTCGGGGTCGCCGCGGCCAAGACCGGGATGCTCGCGTCGGCCCCGATCATCGAGGCCGTGGCGGACGGGCTCGAGCGACACTCGATCGAGCGACTCGTCGTCGACCCCGTGTTCGTGTCGAAGCACGGCAACGCGCTGCTCGCCGACGACGCGGTGGACGCGCTGACCAAGCACGTGTTCCCTCTGGCGACGGTGGTCACTCCGAACCTCCATGAGGCGTCGGCCATCGTGGGCTACGAGGTGGACTCGTTGTCCTCGATGGGGGCCGCGGCCCGGGCGCTGCACTCCCTCGGCCCCCGGAGCGTGCTCGTCAAGGGCGGCCACCTCGGGACCGACCGTGCGATCGACGTGTTCTTCGACGGGGCCGAGCAGGTCGAGATCGAGGGGCCGCGCTACGACACCGAGGACACTCACGGAACCGGCTGCGCTCTCTCCGCAGCCATCGCCGCCCGCCTCGCCCACGGCGACGACCTCCTCGCCGCGGTCCGCTTCGCAAAGGAGTTCGTATCCGGAGCGATCGACCGTAGCCTCCGCCTGGGCCACGGCTTCGGCCCGGTCAACCCCGCCTGGCGCCTGACGCTTTAGCCCCCGCTCGGCCCGTCGGGCCGGCTTGTCCATTTGCGTGTCGCGGCGACACAGAACTGGACGAACCACGGCCGCCGAGATCGGGGAGCTGAGGCGTCAACATCGCTCGCAACGGTTGGATGATGTCTTGCGGTCTCGTTCGGATCTGGTCATGAGTCGCATTGAGGACCCGCCATCCGGCACCTTCGAGGCGGTTCCGCCGGCGTCTGTCGTTCTCCCAGGCCGTCTTGCCGGAGTGAAACCGGTAGCCGTCGACCTCGATCGCGATTTTGTGGGCCGGATAGGCGAAAGCGACGCGTCCTATGAATCCCTCGTCGTCCTCTACGACGTGCTGCCTCAACGGAGGAGGAAGGCCCTCGGCCGCGAGCAGGTGGATGAAGCGTCGCTCGAGTCCACTCTCTGGGGTCGGCGCTGATGCTCGTTCACGAAGTAGTTCACGGAGGGCCCTAGCCCCAGACCGCCCACCGACGCCCACCTTGTCCAAGCGCCACCGGACGCGAGGCAGAGATGTCAGTCCGCGCCGAAGCGCGTCGTCGAAAGCCATCTCGACCTGATCCATTGGGCAGGTGCCAGCGATCTCCAGCAGAGCTCTCGTCGGTGACGACACGGACGTGACGCGCAGACGTTGAACATCGCCTGGTGGAGGATCGCTTACTCGATGGATGACAACGCCATCGAAGGACCGCGGGTGGCCAGGCGTCGATACGTGAATCTCGCCTCCATGAACGAAGCCGTCAAAACCCCAGAGCGCCGCGGCCGTCCCGTGCGAAGCAAAGCTCGACGGATCTCCTGTGAGACAGGCGGCGATGACGTGCTGCCGCCAGGTCCAACTATTGGTCGCCACTCGATAAACCCCTCGGTGCGCTGGGATCCAAACCTCGGTTTTCACGCGTCGCCGGATCATGGTGTCCGTGTAGCCGTGACTGAGGGCCTGCGCCCGCGAGAAAACTCCGCGCTGCTCCGCGACTAGACGTCGAAAGCACCTCGTCGCTGCAGGTCTGTCCGTTTCTAGGTTGTGGTGACACACAAGGGGACACGCTACGGAGATCGATAGGTTGGAGGTGTGGCTTGGGCTACTGGGGGGTGGTCGGGCGCAGGGAGGGTAGAGCGGCGGCGTCGAAGTCCTCGGCCCGGGCTCGAAGGTCGAAGTAGGCGATCAGCCACGCGCACGCAACGTAGGGCATGACGAGCGAGGGCACGATGACCGAGACCGCGATCGCTAGGACGTAGCCGAGCACGTCGGTCGACGCTCCGGTCACGGCCCGCAACGCGAGCTGCTGGATCACGAAGTCCAGCAGGCCGGCCCCCGCGGCGAACGTGATCAAGTAAAGGAGCGTGCGGCTCCAGTTCTCGGCGAGCAGCTCGCGCGCCCGGGCCAGTGCATCGCCGAAGCGCCGCCGCTCGATCACGACCGCGGTGATGACGATCGGCGGGCCGACGAACAGCTCTCGAAGAAAGGGCCCGAGGATGAAGAACGTGAGGCAGTAGGGGATAGCCCCGAGTACCGCCAGCGGCAAGATGGTCCCGCCCGAGCCCAGCGTCTCTCGCACCGACGCCCCCGCACGGCCCGGGTTCCCGGCGAGACGGTCGGCGACCAGCACCATCCCGGCGCCCACGGCGAAGCTCGCGACGACGATGTGCAACATGTCGCGCGACAGCACGAGCAGAAGCACGTTGCCCGCCTCGATCTCGACGTTGATGACGACGACGTAGAAGACCACCGCCGCGAGCACGAAGAACGGCAGGACGGTCAGGAACAAGCCCCCGATGTTCTGGCGGTAGAGGCGCCACGCCTGGCGCGCCATGCCGGACAGGAGAACCGGGCTGGGTATCTCGTCCCCGGCCGGCGGGGCCGTGCTCTCGTCGGCTACGGGCTCGCCCCGGTCAGTCGCGGACGCGCCGCTTGGCGATCAACCCGAGAACGAGCACCCCCGCCACGACGGCGGCCCCGATCGCGAGCTTGCGCGTCAGCACGCCCGCCTCGACCTTGGCGCGGTCGACGAGCTCGTCGACCTTGCGCGCGAGGTCATCGCGCGTCTGCTCGATCTCTCTTACTGTTTGCCGAGCGTCTTCGCCCATTCCACGTCGTCCTTGATCGTCTTCTTGGTCAGCTCGGTCTTGAACGGAGCGGTCAGCTTCCTCTTCGCGATGAGCGCGCCGATGCCTCCGATGACCAGGAGGATACCCATAGTGATGAGATCGGCGGCCCACATCCACGTGCCCCAACCCCAGATCGCCTCGGCGATGCCGTCGCGCATCCCCAGCAGCGCAAAGATCAGAGCGAAGAACCCGAGGAACCCGGCGATGGCGATTATCGCCACGCCCTTCACCTTCGTCGCAATCGACTCGCCGACCTCTTGCTTGGCGAGCTCTATCTCCTTGCGCACCAGCGTCGAGAGGTCTTCGGTCACCTCCTTCATGAGCTGGCCCGCGGACTTCTCGGCCTGACCGTTGCCGCGGAAGATGTCCTCCGTCGTCGGCGCCTGCGCCATGTGCCCTCCTTCTACTCCGGCCGATCGCCGAGGCGATCCGCCTAGCTCGCTTTCGCTGATTGACGCGTCGTACGGCGTTCACCCAGCACGGCGTTGAGCTCCGCGCTGAGAAGGATGATCTGAGACAGAAGGTACGACGCGACGAGGAATGCCGCTGTAGTGGCAAAGGCCCCGAACGTCGCCTCCCGCGCCTGGGACCCTCGCTCGATGTATGCGGCCCCGAAGTACTTGAGGATCTCGAACGCGATGGCTCCGACCAGCGCGCCGGGGAAGACGTCCCGCCACGACTGCTCCTTTCTGGTCAGGAACCTGAACGCGCTCATGAAGACGAGCAGGTTGAGGAGGAAACCCACGCCGAGCAGAAGCACGGCCACGATCGCCGCGGCGGCCCCTCCGTCCATGACGTCGACGACGACGTTCGCGAGGGTCCCCGCCACGACCGTCGCCGCGGCGGCCAGCCCGAGCATCCCCAGCCACTTCAGCGACCACAGTCGCTTCTGGAAGAAGTTCCCCTCGTCCTCGACGTGATGTATCCGGTTCAGCGCGTGCTCCATGGCGAGGACGACGCCCGTGCCCGCGTACAGGGCGAGGACGAACCCGAGCCCGGCAAGCGTGCCCCTGTTCTGGACGATCTGATCGAGGCCGTTCGGGCTCAGGACGTCGCGCAACATAGGGAAGGCCTCGACGCCGGCATCGATCAGGTCCTTCTTCACCGGCTCGCTGAGGAAAGCGACGTAGCCGAGCCCCGACACCGCGAACAGCAGCAGCGGAAAGATCGAGAAGAAGATGTAGTAGGTGAGCGCCGCAGAGCGCGGCCCCCCCTCGTCCTCGGAGAACCGCTTGAAGGTCCGGACGACGATGTCGACCACGCCGTAGCGAGCCCGGGCGCGCTCGAGAACGAGCTGGGCTTGCGCGATAAGCCGCTTGATCCGCTCCATCGGAGGGGGGTTACCCGGCTGGGTCGTGTGGTAACGAGGGCGCGCCGGGCGTTAGCCCGCGCGGGTGACCTTGTTGGCCTTGAGGCACTTCGTGCAGACCGAGACGCGCTTGGGGGCGCCGTTGACCACGGCCCGCAGCTTGTGGATGTTCGGGTTCCATCTGCGGCGCGTGCGCCGGTGGGAGTGGGAGATGTTGTTCCCGAACCCAGGCTTCTTGCCGCAGATATCGCATACCGCTGACATAGTGCGAAGGAGGGTACCAAAGCGGCGGCGGCACCACGCCCGGCCGGCGCCAATGCCCGGGTCGACCCCCGGCCGCGCACTAAGGTCAGTGACATGACCGAGGTCGTCCAGGCACCCCCGCGAGGGCTCGAGCTGTTCGCGCCGGCCCGGCGCGGCGAGCGCCTGCCCGTCCCGCCCAAGCAGGGCGAGGCGCTCGAGAAGCTCGGCATCGTCACCGTCCAAGACCTCCTCCAGCACTACCCGCGCCGCCACGTCGATCGCACGAAGCTGCGCACGATCGACGAGCTCGCGAAGCTTGCCCGGCACGGAGAGAAAGAGGTCACCGTGCACGCGCGCGTGCATCGGATGAACCGACCGTTCGAGCTCCAAAAGAGGACCTCCAAGGGAAAGCCGCGCACGATGATCTCGGGCGCGATCAAGGACGAGACGGGAACCATCGCGGTGACCTGGTTCAACCAGAAGTGGGTCACGCGCGCCCTCCCCCCGGGGGCCGAGGCGTTCTTCTACGGCGGCCTCGGCTACTTCCGCGGCAAGCTCCAGATGAGCTCGCCGCGCTTCGAGGTCGTCCGCACCGGCAAAGAGCCCTTCAACGTCGGACGCATCATCCCCGTGTATGCGGCGACCGCGGACGTCACGACCGACCAGCTCCGCAAGCTCATCTGGGAGACCCTGAAGAAGGTCGACTCGATCATGGACCCCGTGCCGGACGACATCGTCAGGTCGCTCGGCCTGATGGCGCGTGGCGACGCGCTGCGGTTCATCCATTTCCCGGAGGACAAGGACGACGTGATGCGCGCGCGCCGAAGGCTCGTCTTCGACGACGTGTTCACGCTTCAGCTCGGGCTCGTCTATCGCAAACGCAAGCTGGAGCGCACCGTGCAAGGGATCTCACATCCCGCCCCGGCTCCGGGGTCGTTGGCCGAGACGTTCGTCGACGAGCTCCCGTTCGAGCTGACGCGCGCGCAGCGCGTCGCGTGTGACGAGGTCGCGACCGACATGACGCGGAGCTATCCGATGCACCGACTGCTCGAGGGCGAGGTGGGCTCGGGCAAGACCGTCGTAGCGCTGTACGCGTGCCTTCTCGCGATCGACGGAGGGAGCCAGGCCGCGTTCATGGCCCCGACGGAGGTGCTCGCCGAGCAGCATCACCTCACCGTCAAGGAGCTGCTCGACCGCGCCTTCGGGACCGAGGAGGGCGTCAACCTGTTCGCCGGTACGTCGCGCCGGCCGGTGGTGCGCTTGCTCACGGGGTCGACGCCGGCCTCACAGCGCGAGGCGATCCTGGACCAAGCCGCGCGCGGCGAGATCGACCTCTTGATCGGGACGCACGCGCTCATCCAGGACGCGGTCGAGCTGCCGCGACTCGGCGTTGCGATCGTCGACGAGCAGCACCGCTTCGGCGTGCACCAGCGCAAGACGTTGCGCGAGAAGGGCGCGCACGGCGAGCCCGACGTGCTCGTCATGACGGCCACGCCGATCCCTCGGACCCTCGCGGTCACGATCTACGGCGACCTCGACGTGTCGATCCTCGACGAGCTCCCGAAGGGCCGGCGTCCGATCACGACGACACTCGCGCGCGGCGACGACGGCCGGGAGCGCGCGTACGAGCTCATCCGCCGTGAGGTCATGGCGGGGCGCCAGGCGTTCGTGGTCTACGCGTTGCGCGACGAGAGCGACAAGGTCGAGCTGCGCAGCGCGAAGGCCGAGGCGAAGCGCCTCGCGGCGAAGGTGTTCCCCGACCTCGTGGTCGGCCTCGTCCACGGGGACATGCGCGCGCAGGAGAAGGACGATGCGATGAGCGGCTTCCGCGACGGAAAGACGCAGGTCCTCGTGGCGACGACCGTGGTGGAGGTCGGTGTGGACATCCCGAACGCAACCGTGATGCTGATCGAGGACGCCGATCGCTTCGGGCTCGCACAGCTCCATCAGCTTCGTGGTCGGATCGGCCGCGGCGAGCACCAGTCGTACTGCGTGCTCGTGACCGATCTCGACCTCGACGCGGCTGACGACGACGCGGCGATCCGGCTGGCGCGCGAACGCCTCGAGGCCGTCGAGGCGAAGAGCGACGGGTTCGAGCTCGCATGGATAGACATCGCACAACGCGGCGAAGGACAACTGTTCGGCGCGCGCCAGTCCGGCGTCCCTCAGCTCAAGATGGCGAAG
>DATBND010000028.1:0-5607 GCA_036554505.1 Actinomycetota bacterium
TCTCCCTTGCGCGCTGCGACGGCGGCGGCTGCGGTCCACACGAGCGCGCTTACGAACATCGGCACGCTGACGAGACCCACGAGACCGGCGGTCACCCCCGCGGCGACGCGCCATCCGTCGTCGTGCGTCGCGAGCGCGTGCGCAAGACATAGCCCGAAGGCCGCGAGCAACACGAGTCCCAGCTCGCGCGGCAACGCGGGCGGAAGCAGCTCGTAGACCGAGTTCGGAGACGCGACGACGAGGTCCGCGCCGAAGCGCGCCTGGGTGGGGGTGGTGTCGAACTCGGCTCCGGCGGCCTGGATCCAGCCCCATCCGCCGACCAGGCTCATCGCGCCCCCCGCCCACCAACCCGCGTCGGGGCGCACGCGGCGAGCAAGGCACGCCGCGGCGAGCGGCAGCGCGAGCACGAGCGCGAAGTGCAGCGCCTCCAGGGCCATCAACGGATCGGTTCCCGGCACCAGCCGCGTCGTCGTCGCCATGACCGCGTGGAGGCCCCATGGATACGCATTGCGTCCGAGCTCGGGCGCGGGCCCGGTCGGCACCGCCTCGCCGTGGAGCAACTGCTGGGTCCAACCGAGATGCCACGGGGGATCTCCCGTGCGCGCGCCGGGACCCGTGCGCAGATCGGGGAGCACGAAGATCGCGCCGAGCACGAGCACGAATGCGACGACGACCGCCCACGGGGCGCCGCGCGGGGCACGCGTCCGCCGGAGGCCCCACACGGCCAACACACCGACCAGAACCGGAACGAGCCAGGTCGTGCCGAAGACCGCTCCGCCCGTGACCAGGTGTAACACCATCAGGCCGGCGCACAACGCAACGAAACCTGCGATCGCCGCGAGCGCTCGCTCGGGCAGCCCCAGTGGCTCTGCGTCCTGCGCGCGCCGCTCGAGGAACCGCACGAGCGCGTCGCCGACGATCCAACCCACAACCGCGAGCGCGGCCAACTGGGCGAGGGTTCCTGCGAGAAATGCGATCGTCACTCGATCGTCGCGATGACCTGTCCGGCCGACGCGGTGTCGCCGGGCGCCACCGACAAGGACACGACGGATCCTGCCCGCGGCGCGGAGATCGCCGTTTCCATCTTCATCGCCTCGAGGACGACCAGCGAGTCGCCCGCCTCGACGGTCGCGCCGTTCTCCACGAGGACCTTGACGACCGTCCCTTGCATTGGCGCGACGACGTCTCCGCCGGACGGCGCCGACCCGTGGGTCGCTGCCGAGGCCGACGCCGACATCGCCGGGTTCCACAACCGAACGGCGCGCCCCTCGATCATCAAGACGCCGCTCCGGTCGGACGGATCGGCTTCGGCGGCGACGAGGGACGCGAGGACGTCGGACCCCTCGACCGTCGTCGTCGAATGGCTCCCGTCGACGAACTCGTCGTTCTCGATCAAGAGCTTGTGTGCTGGCGCAGTCGTGTGAACTCCTTCGACAACCAACTCATCCAGCGCGCGCAGCATCCGGGTACGCGCCTCCTCTCGGTCGCGGCCCCACGTCACGAGCTTCGCGATCAGAGAGTCGTACGCGGACGGGACTTCGTCACCGGCCGCGTAACCGGAATCGAACCGGACTCCGAGGCCGTTCGGCTCGACGAGGCGGGTGATCACTCCCGGTGTGGGGACGAACGCGCGCGCCGGATCCTCCGCGTTGATTCGGCACTCGATCGCGTGGCCACGCGGCTCTAGATCCGCCTGACCGAACCCGAGGTCGTCGCCGGATGCGATCCGTAATTGACACGCGACGAGATCGATGCCGAGCACCTCCTCGGTCACGGTGTGCTCGACCTGAAGCCGGGCGTTGACCTCGAGGAAGTAGAAGTTGCCGTCGCGATCGACGAGCATCTCGGCCGTTCCGGCATTTACGTAGCCCGACGCCTTCGACAACGCGACCGCGGCCTCGCCCATCTCCTCCACGCGGTTCTTCCAGAGCGGTGGCGGGGTCTCCTCGACGAGCTTCTGGTGACGGCGCTGCAACGAGCAGTCGCGCACGCCGAGCCATAGGGCCTCGTCGGGATTGGGGGCGAGGAGCTGCACCTCGAGGTGCTTGGGACCGTCGAGATAGCGCTCGATGAACACCTCGCGCGATCCGAAGTAGGCCTCGCCCTCGCGCTGGGCCGAGTCGAACGCCGTGGCGACCTCGTCGGCGGCGCGGGCGACCTTCAACCCCCGGCCCCCTCCGCCTCCTGCAGCTTTGATCGCGACCGGATAGCCGTGCTCGGAGGCGAACGCCGTGATCTCATCCGCGGACGCGATGGGATCGGTGATGCCGGGAACGACCGGCACGCCCGCGCCTTGCGCGAGGCGACGGCCGCCGATCTTGTCGCCGAGGAGCCGCGTCGCGCTCGGGGGCGGGCCGACCCACACGAGCCCCGCGTCGATGACGGCCTCCGCGAAGGCCGCGCTCTCGGAGAGGAAGCCGTAACCGGGATGGATCGCCTCGGCCCCCGTCGACAGCGCCGCGTCGATGATCGCGGTCGCGTTCAGATATGTGTCGACCGGAGCGACGCCGGGAAGGTGGACGTTCTCGTCGGCGAACTGCGCATGGCGCGAGCGCGCGTCGACGTCGGAGTAGACGGCGACGCTTCCGACGCCGAGCTCGCGACACGTCCTGATGACGCGCACGGCGATCTCGCCGCGGTTCGCGACGAGGACCTTAGTGAACACGGTCGGTCGCCCACCTCGGTCCGGCACGCAGCACCTTGCTCGGAAGCTCGCCGGGCACGAACCCTTGCGCGATCCGAACGGCGTCGAGCAGCCGGTCGAGATCGATGCCGGTCGAGATGCCCATGTCCTCGAGCATATGTACGAGATCTTCGGTCACGACATTTCCCGTCGCGCCCTCCGCGAACGGGCTCCCACCCATGCCACCGGCCGACGCGTCGAAATAGTCGACGCTCGCCTCCAGCGCCGCGAGAACGTTGGCAAGCCCGGTGCCGCGCGTGTCGTGGAAGTGCAGGTTGATCTCGACGTCCGGCAATCCGTCACGAAGTACCTCGACGAGGCCGAGAACCCGCGCCGGAGTGGCCATGCCGGTCGTGTCACCGTAGGAGATGGCCCCGATGCCCTCCCCGGCCACCCTCCGCGCGACCTCGAGCACGCGGCTCGGCTCGACGTCGCCCTCGTAGGGATCGCCGAACGCGGTCGAGATCGTCGCCTCGACGGGTATGCCTGCGGCGCGCCCGACGGCCACGACCTCGGCGACGTCGGCCATCGAGTCGGCGACGGCCTTCCCGACGTTCTTCAGGTTGTAGGAGTCCGTCGTCGCGATGAAGACCTGCATCCCGTCGACCCCGCACTCAGCCGCGATCTCGGCCCCCTTTCGATTGGGGACGAGCGCCGAGTAGAAGACTTTCGGGTTCTTCTTGATGCCGTCCCACACCGCGCGGGCGTCTGCCATCTGCGGAACGGCCTTCGGCGACACGAACGACACCGCCTCTATCCGTCGCAGCCCGCACGCGCTCAGCGCGTCGACGAACCTGATCTTGTCCTCGGTCGAGACGTGCGCCTTCTCGCTCTGGATCCCGTCGCGCGGGCCGACCTCGCGAATCCGGACCGAGCCCGGCCACCTCACCGGTTCTTCCAGACCGGGGGCCGCTTCTCGTTGAACGCCGCGATCCCCTCGGCCCGGTCCTCGGTCTCGATCACCACCGTCCACGCGTCGTTCTCGAGCTCGACCGCCTCGTCCATCGGAAGGCCCCAGCCCGCGTCCACCGAGCGCTTGACCTCGCGCACGGCGGGAGGCGACGACTTGCACAGCTCCTCGGCGAGGGCGAGGGCCGCATCGTCGAGCTTCTTGGCCGGTACGACGGACGTCACGAGCCCGAGCTCCTGACCCTCCTCCGCGGTGAACCGCTTGCCGAAGAACATCAGCTCCTTGGCCTTGGCCGTCCCCACGCGCCGCGTCAGGAGCTGAGTCCCGCCCGCCGCAGGCAACAATCCGACGCGCACCTCGGGAAGGCCGAGCTGCGTCCCTTCGGCAGCGACTATGACGTCGCACGAGAGCGCGAGCTCGAAACCGCCACCGAGAGCGAACCCGAACACCGCCGCGATGACGGGCTGCGGCATGGCCCGCAGCGTGGTGAAGAGATTTCTTATCTGCTTTCGGTTTGCGTAGAACTGACCGATCGTGAACGTCGACCGCTCCTTGAGGTCGGCGCCAACGCAGAACGCCTTCTCGCCGGCGGCCGCAAGCACGACCACCCATGTATCGGTGTCGCGCGATACCTCGCGCAGCACACGGGCGAGCTCGTCCGCGAGCGCGCCGGAGATCGCGTTCAGCGCCTCCGGGCGTTGGAGGCGAACCGTCGTGACGTGTCCTGTTCGCTCGAGAGAGACGAGAGCGGTATCGCTCACACCGGGGGGACCCCGTGCCGCCGGTCCGAGAAGTGCCTGTCCTTGCCGGCGGCCCCGTCGAGGCGTCGGACGAGCTCGGCGCGCAGGTCGTCGGGCGGAATGACCGCGTCGACGACGTTCTCGGCGGCGAGGTGAAGGATGTCGATGTCCTCCTCGTACTCGGCCCGGCGCGCGGCGACGTAAGCGGCACGTTCTTCGGGGTCCTCGATGGCCTGGATCTTGTTGAAGAACACCGCGTTTACCGCCGGCTCGGGACCCATGACTGCGATCCGGGCCGTGGGGAGGGCGATGGTCGCGTCCGGCTCGAAGCCGGGGCCGGCCATCGCGTAGAGGCCTGCCCCATATGCCTTGCGCACGACCACGCAAAACTTGGGGACGGTCGCCTCCGACACCGCCGTGATCATCTTCGCCCCGTGCCGGATGATCCCTTGACGCTCGACCGCCTTACCGATCATGAAGCCGGGGACGTCCGAAAAGAAGATGAGCGGGATGTTGAACGCGTCGCACAGCCAGATGAAACGCGCGGCCTTGTCGGCGGAGTCGACGAACAGCACCCCGCCCTTGTGCGCCGGCTGGTTGGCGAGCACTCCGACGGTGCGTCCGTCGATGCGCGCCAGCCCGGTGATGAGCTCCTTCGCGAAATCCGGCTTGATCTCGAACAGCGAGTCCTCGTCGACGATCCCCGCGAGGAATGTGTACATGTCGAACGCGCGGCTCTCGTCCTCCGGAACTATGGACGCGAGGGTTGAGCGGAAGGCCGGGGACCGTCCCTCGGTGCGCGGGGCCGAGCCTCGCCAGCTCTGGGGAAAGTACGAGAGGTAGCCCTTGGCCGCTTCGATCGCGGCCTTGTCGTCGGTCACGACCATGTCTCCGCACCCGGACACCTCGCAGTGCATGCGCGCACCGCCCATCTCCTCCAGGGTCACCTTCTCGCCGATGACCTCCTCGGCCATTCGGGGCGAGCCGAGATACATCGAGGCGTTGCCGTCGACCATGAAGACGATGTCGCAGAAGGCGGGGATGTACGCACCGCCCGCGGCTGAGGGCCCGAACAGGCAACAGATCTGCGGGATCTTCCCGGACGCCTGTACCTGGTTGTAGAAGATCTTGCCCGCGCCGCGCCGGCCCGGGAACAGGTCCACCTGGTCGGTGATGCGCGCACCGGCCGAGTCCACGAGATAGACGATCGGATGCTCGTGCTTGCGAGCGAGCTCGATGATCCGGATGATCTTCTCGACCGTGCGAGCTCCCCA
>DATBND010000048.1:0-6096 GCA_036554505.1 Actinomycetota bacterium
GTGAGCATCACCGGCAGCGACACGGATGCTCCCGGCACGTACACGATCACGACCCACGCCCTCACCAACGGCATCGACGCCCGGTGGGCCGTCGTCGTCGACCACGAGGGCGTCAGGACCGCCGCGTGGACTGCCACGGCATTCGCGCAGCAGCCGCTCGTGGCGCAGACCGAAGGCCTGACCGCGCTGCCCGGCGGCACCGAGACCTACGTCAGGACGGCGCAAGGCCTTCTCGCCGCCACGCGCGGGCTGCCCACTGCCGAGAGCGCGGCGCGGAACGCGGCTCCCTCTCTCGCCGAATACGTCAGTCCCGACGACTTCGTCGTGGCCGTCTCGATCGGCGACTCGCGCGTCGCGGTCGATCCCGGAATGGACACCGGTGTACGTAAGGCGGACGTCGTCCGGGAGAACCTGCGTGCGATCGAGCTCAACTACGAGGAGTTCCACAAGTGGGGGCTGCGCAAGGGATGGGGCGAGCTCGAGCCCGTCTCCGGGCCCGACAAGGGCTACGTCTACATCAACGACGCGCTGTCCCTTTACTGCTTCGCGTGCGTGTTCATCGCGGACGACTTCCAGATCCACATGCTGAGCGAGGTCGAGGTCGTCCTCAACGCGCTCGGGTACTCGTACCCGGAGGGCGTCGAGGCGTACCAGGACATCATCGGTCACGAGATGTTCCACAACTTCCAGAACCGCTACAACAAGCCCGGCCCCCTTGGCAGAAGCGCAGGGCGGAGCGTGACGACCGCCTACTCCGAGGGAACGGCGCGTGCCCAAGAGACCATGCACAGCTACTCGGAGGTCTCGTTCCAGGAGAACAGCTTGATCTACGCCGCCGACGGCAACGGGTGCAACGGCTACAAGGGATCGAACTTCGACGGGGCCATGGCCGGCGGAACGTTCAACAAGGGGTACTCCGCGTGCTTCTTCTGGCTGTCGTGGTTCGCGGACGAAGGCACCGACGGGCTCGTGCGGCTGCTGCGCGACGCTTACCCGAAGGTCTCGCCCGAGGAGGACGGTTCCGTCGAGGGCGTCGCCGCGCTCGAGCGTGCGAGCAAGCTGACCGTGCCGGAGCAGGCGGCGCGCTTCACCGGAGCCGCGATAACCGGCCGCGGTTACAAGATCGGGGGCCGTGACTGGGCCAAGATGCTCGATCGCTGGGCCCCGCCGACGCTGAAGGTCGGAGACTCGGCCATCGGCGCTCTGAACACGAGCGGGATCTTCGCGCGCAAGCTCGACTCGGCCGCCACGATCGCGCTTACGAAGGACTCCGACGTCACGCTGTTCACGGTGACGGATACGGGCTCGAAGACGATCACGAAGGTCGTCGGCGGAACCCGCGTATGCGTCGCTCCCAAAGCGGGTGACAAGGTCTGGGTCGGAGCGGTCAGGACGAAGAAGGGCCCGGCATCGGCAACGATGGTGGCATCGAAGCCGACCTGCGACTGACGCGTATCGGGGAGCTGTCCCCAACTCTTAACTTAGTCGATCTTCGTGTAGTTCAGGTCGATGTCCCTCTCCCACGTCGCGCCGTCGTGGCAGATGTCCCATGTCCCGGAGATCGATCTACCATCGTCGGTGAGGATGCCCGTGAACCGCTGCCTGAACTCGAGCGGTGAGAAGTCGGGCGTGTCGCGCCACAGCTTCCATTCGCGCCCGTCGAAGGTCATCTGGTAGAGGCGCGCGACGCCGCGCGTGTCGAAGTAGTGCTGCACGTGGCGGTTCGTTGATGCGTCCCAGCCGATTACCGAGATGCTGTCGGGAACCGGGTCGGGAGCGTCGGACCGCTGAATCAAGAAGCGCCTACCGTCCATCCAATCGAACGACACTCGCCCCGGCGGAGTCCCGGGGAAGGATGTCTGCATCGCCCACTCCCCCACCAGCGGCTCCAACACGGCGTTGGCGGAGGCGTCGTCGGCGTTTCCCATGCGATCCTCCCTCGGCCTCGATCGCTCGATCGTGAGTGCGCGTCCCGGTAACCTCGAGCCGGAGCGTACGACGTAGAGCTCTGTCGGCAAAGCGCTTCGCAAGGCGAGAGAGGGAGCGACATGGATCTTCGAGAGGCATACGGGCGCGTGCACGAGCGAGTCCTCGAGCTGCTCGACGAGGACGACGCCGGCGTCGAGGTCCCCACCACCCCGGGCTGGACCGTGAAGGACCTCGTGGCACATCTCGCCGGGTTCTTCGTCGCGTACAAGTCCGGCAAGGGACAAGAGGCATTCGGGCCGGGCTGGGCCGACGAGCACGTCGAAGCGCGCAGAGATCACTCGCTGCAGGAGTGCATCGACGAATGGACGGAACACGTGCGCGACCCCGGCGGCCTCTTCGAATCGTCGTTGGCGACCGTCGCCGTCTCGGACGGCCTCGCCCACGAGCAAGACCTCCGCACCGCGGTCGGACGTCCGGGTGGGCGCAACGATGCGGGCATCGTCCCGTCGGTCGAGATGGCGCTCGCGTTCGTCGAGAAGAAGACCGCAGAAGAGGACCTACCGCCGTTGCGAGTCGTCACCGACGACATCGACAGGACGGTGGGCGACGGCGATCCCGTCGCGACCCTGCACACGTCCACGTTCGAGCTGTTCCGCACGGTCCACGGCCGCCGCACCGTCGACCAGGTGCGCGCCATGAAGTGGGAAGGCGATCCCGGGCCCTGGGTGTCGAACCTGTTCATCTTCGGCCCGACCGAGACCGAGGTCGAGCCGGCGACCTAGCCGAACCTCCGATTAGGCGACGGATCGATGCTTAGCTAAGCGTCGGCTCGAGAGCAACCTTTACGGAATCGGATATCCGAATGCCACCCAAAGGCGGAAAGCGCCTGACGGACGCAAACCGCAATACCTTCCGATACTGCTGGTATCCGGATGACCATGCCAAGACTGGGATGACAAAGAGAACTCATTCTTCAAGTAAAAGGGGTGGACAGATCCGAAGGGCTGGAGCGACGGGCTTGCTCGAATGCCGAGCTCAGGGAGTTGCATGTGAGCGATAGCCGACCTGGTGGCTCGACTATGGGCGTTCGGTTGCCGCCGCTAGGTTGTCCAATGCGCGCTGGGCGCTGGCGGTTCTGTTCCTCGCGAGCGGCGGAGCTCCAGGGCCTCCTATGCCAATGATCTCGATGGGGCCGTTCTTGCCACGAGGAAGAGCGTGACGACCACCCCGCTTGGGGGCGTCACACCCCTGCCCACCCCGTCCCCAGTCGCCAGCGCGGTCACCGACGTCACCCTCCGTTACGCCGGGCTCAGCCCCCACGGCGACCTCAACTACCTAACTGACCAGAACGGCGCCGTGAAGGGGTCCTACACCTACGACCCATGGGGAGAGCCCCGAAGCGCGACCACGACGGAGCCGAGCTTTCTCGGCTACCAAGGTGATCCCACTGACTCCGAGACGGGACTCGTCGACATGGGGGCCAGGAACTATCGCTGGGGCGGTTCTCGACGCAGGACCCGGTCGAGGGTGACATGGCGAACCCCCTGACGAAGAACCCTTACATAGATGGGTGGGTCGTCGGGGAATCGAACGCCGAACCGACGGATCAAGAGTCTGTTGCATAGCAAGCTCGTGACGTGGGCATTTGTCCCGACCCACCCTCCGATCTGCCCGTCTTATCAATCGTTATTCATCGTTGTTTCGCATCGTTTTCCGTTGTCTTGTGGGTTTTTTGTGGGGTAAACGGAGGCATTAGGCCCCGCTCACCTCCTCAACTGCCTGCCGGGGGAACTGCCGATTCATATGCATGCGCCGCTCCAGAGCCTTTCAGGGAATCACGGCGGCGGCCGTTGTCGGGAGCGGTGCTGATGGCTGCACCAGTACACGCGTCGTCGCGTTCCAAACGCTCGACGTCGACTCTCAAGGCCTCGCTGCGGGACCTAGCGATGTGGGAATCCAGCTACTTCACCACTCACAGTACGTACACAAGACAGCTAAGGAACGGACCGTCATCCCGCAGCCCGACCAATCGACTGACTACTCGCGGATCGCTGACTATGCCTCGATCATCCACGCTATTGGACTCGGGTTGTGTCCCAAGAAAGTTTGGCCTCGTCTCGGGATCCGAACGAAACCGAATCAACTGAACATCTGGCTCCCAAAGAATCCGTCGTCACTTGTCCCCGCGCCCGCAGCCGTAAGCGTCTCCAGGTCTCCCAGCACCTCCAGGGTCGGAGGATCCCAGCTCGGCTTTGGATCCGGATTGCTATTGGTCACAATTCCCCCCCAAGTCTTTCTCGTTGTCGTCGACGTTCCCACCCAGTCTAGAGCGTCGTCCTGCCGGAGGCGACCTTCGATATCGTCGGAGTGTGAGCGCCATCTGCGGGGTCGTCGGCGTGGATGGCCGCCGATGGGTCCCCCACGACCTCGAAGGGGCCCGCCGCGCGATCGCTCTCTTGGGTTTCGACCGTGCCGGCGTGTGGTCTGGAACGGCGGGGCGTTGCGGAGTCTCGATTGCCGCCGCGTTGCGCGTGGCGACACCGGAAGACCGCCAGGAGCGCGTCCCGGCGGAGCTCGCCGACCGATCCTTGGTGCTCGCCGGCGATCTCAGGATCGACAACCGTGATGAACTCGCGGCGACTCTCGGTCTTGCGGACGCGCCCACGGTGCCGGATAGCTCGTTCGTTCTCGCCGCTTACGCGCGCTGGGGGAGGGACATGGTCGACCGGCTCGTCGGGGAGTTCGCCCTGGCGATCGTCGACGGGGTACGAGGAGGCGTCTTCCTCGCGCGTGATGCCGTCGGTGCCCGCCCACTCTGCATGCACGAACGGCGAGGCGTGGTGGCGTTTGCCTCTACAGCTCTCGCCTTGACCGAGGTCGAGGGCGTCGGACACGGCCTCGACACCACGCGGGCTGCGGAGGTCCTCGCCCTCGCGTACGCCTCGGAGCGCACTTTCGTGGATGGGGTCCGGTGGATCCCGGGCGGCGCTGCTATATGGATAGACGACTCGGGCCCTCGCCGGTGGTCGTGGTGGAAGCCCGATCCCTACGAACAAGAGGACCTAGGCTCGCCCGCCGCGCACGAGCAGGTCCTCAGGGACGCGCTGGAGAGGGCAGTGGCGGCCCAGCTGCGGAGTGCCGGGCCCGTGGGGGCGATGGTCAGCGGAGGGTTGGACTCCACGTCGGTGGCGGCCACGGCTGCCGACCTCCTTGCTCCCATGCGCTTTCGGACCTACACATCCACACCCTCGTCGAAGTGGCGCGCTCCGAGGCAGGGACAAGAGGACGTGACGGACGAGTCGCCACTCGTCCAGGCGCTTGCGGAGATGCACCCGAACATCGACGCGACCTTCGTCCACGCCGACGCAACTGGACTCCTTGACTTGCACGATCCTCTCTGGGAGTTGGGCGCGGGGCCCGCGCGGAACTCGGGCAACTTGTTGTGGATCCTTGCGATCAGAGCCCAGGCGAAAACCGACGGCATAGCGACCCTCATGACCGGCGACAGCGGCAATCTGTTCTTTAGCGCCGAAGGCCCCCTATGGCTTGTCGACCTCTTGCGCGCGGGCCGGTTCGCGTCGGCGTTCGCCGAGGCTCAGGCGTGGCGTCGTGCTCGGGGGATTGGATGGCCCGGGATCGCCAGGGCGCACGTGCTTCCCTATTTGATGCCCCGGATATCCAGCCGGATAAGGCGGCTTCGTCGCCGTCCGTCACGGCTCGACGAGTGGCTGCGCGCTTCCCCACTGCGCCGGGAGATCGCCTCGAACCTCGACGTGCTGAAGATGCATTCCTTCCTCGACGAGAGTCGAATAGGTGATCGACGAGCTCACTTGCTGGACGGCCTTCGCTATTCCGCCACGCAAACCGAAAGCGCGGCCGCTCTTACCGCGCTCTCCGGTGTGGAGACGCGCGATCCGACCGTGGATCGACGAGTGATCGAGGTCGCAATGCGCCAACCAGAGTGGGCTAGACGCCATCGTGGCGTGGACCGGGCCGCCGTCCGCGGAGCTATGGCCGATCGCCTACCGGCGGCCATAGTCAGACGCACGAAACGGGGGGTGCAGCTCCCAGAGTGGTTCGATCTGATGACGGCGATCCGTTCCGACCTTGCTGGCGAGCTCGACGCGGTGGAGCAGCATCCGACGTCCCGCGATCTGATCGACGTCG
>DATBND010000090.1:0-2293 GCA_036554505.1 Actinomycetota bacterium
CGGTTGCGCTTCGGGCCGGAAGCCTTCAGGGTGCGCCGACGTACTTCGCGTTTGCATCGGTAGGGATCATCCTCACGGTAGTCCTGCAGTCTGCGACCACCGGGCTGGCACGGCGCATCCGAGAGGAGCAGCTGACCGGGACGCTGGAGGTCCTGGTCATGCAACCTATGACGCCGGTTCAGCTCGCCCTCGGTCTCACGGGGTTTCCGTTCCTCTTCGGGGTATTGCGCGGAGCGCTCTACGTCGTCTTCGCCGGGACCCTTCTGGGGCTGGAGCTGCGCGGCGCAGACCTGCTGGGCTTCGTTCTCGTCCTCGCCGCGACGGCCGTCGCCTTGTCGGGCATTGGCGTCGCCCTCGGCGCCGTCGTCCTCGTCTTCAAGCAAGGCGAAGCGCTCGCCGTCGTCCTCACCTTCGGATTCACTCTCCTCAGCGGGTCGCTCTTTCCGCGGTCGCTTCTCCCGAGCTGGCTCGGGACCGTGGGCGACTTGCTGCCGACGCGCTTTGCCATCGACGGTCTGCGCGACGCGCTCTTCGGCGGGGGCGGGTGGCACGGTGACCTCGTCGCCCTCGTGATCACGGCCGTGGTGCTCCTGCCATTTTCGATATGGCTCTTCTCGCTCCTGCTCGGTGTCGTGAAACGGGCCGGCTCCCTGTCGCAGTACTGAGAGAGGTGTCGGAGGCTAGGATTCCGCCACTCCAGAGGGGGCGCATGAGGCTTCTCATTCCCAAGGACGTGATATTCGAGGAGGTCGACCACCAGGTCGTCTTGCTCAGCCTGGCCGGGGGCCGCTATTACAAGCTGAACGGGTCGGGAACCCGCGTCTGGGCCCTCATCCAGGAACACGGCGACCTGGAGGCCGTCCAGGAGGCCATGGTGACCGAATACGCGGCCGATCCGGCAGAGGTCCGTCGTGACGTGGCCGCGCTCGTCGACGACCTCCGAGCGCACGGGCTCGTCGAAGTAGACGACGCGTAGCCGGCTCCGGTCGAAGACATGGTTCATTCCAGGCCCGCTCGAGCACCCGTCGAGTCGTGGTTGGCGCTCGGCTTCGGCGAGAAGCTGGAGGTGATCGGAATCGTCGCGCTCGCATGCGTGGCGGAGGTCGCGGTAAAGATCGTCCGCCTCCCACGACTCTGTGCCCTTCTCGGTATCGCCCTCGTGAACTATGGCGACGAGGATCGCCCTCTTCCGCCATCGCGGGAGTTGGAGCCCACCATGATCCAAGCGCGCGCTCGGGCGGTGGACCGTGTGTACCGCCACTGGCCCCGGACGAGGTCATGCCTGCGCCGGGCCCTCGTCCTCGGCTACCGGGTCCGCCGGGCGCGGCCCGTCCTGCTCATCGGAGTAGCCCGCGAAGAAGAAGGCGACATACGAGCGCACGCGTGGATAGAGGTGAATGGCGAGGTCGTCGGCGATCAGCACGGGGATTGGGCACCACTCCGTTCCCACGAGGACACCCGTTAGTGCCGCTCCACAGGCTCTACGGCCTCACGATCGACAGCGAGTTCGCGATCCCCTCGCCCATCGCCGAGAACGGGTCGCCCGACGTCACGGTCAAATGGGGCGCCGAGAGGCCCGTCCCGTCCGACCCGCCCGCGGGAGAGATCCTGTCGAACGTCTCGCTGGGAGCTCTCGACTACTCGACGACCCGCACCGCCACCGGATACCTCGCGCGGTTCTCCAACATCTGCGACGCCGTGATCGACCGAGACCTCGCGAAGGTCGAGCTCGTGACGGCATCGAACGACCAGCGACCCCTGGCCGAGCTCCTGTTCGCGGGCAGCGTCATGGCGAAGATCCTGACGCTCCGCGGCGAGTGCGTCCTGCACGCAAGCGCCGCGGCGATCGATGGAGGCGCGGTTGCTTACGTGGGTCCGCCGGGCCGGGGCAAGTCGACGCTTGCCGCGTTGACCTGCGCGGCAGGAGGACGACTGATCACCGACGACGTGCTCCGGCTCGTTCCCGTGGACGGCGACTGGATGTGTCTTTCCGGAACGGGCGTCGTCCGCCTGCGCGAGCAAGCCGAATCGTTGGCGCCTCTCCTCGGAGGTGTCATCGAGAGGACTCAGGACCAACGCGTCGGAGTCGCGCTCGCGGTGCGGGACATGCAGTACCGGATCACGTCGCTCGTCTTCCCACTACCGAGCAGGACCACGAGCACGGTCGAGGTCTCACGCCTGACCGAGCAAGAGGCACTGATGCGATTGACGTCGTTCCCACGGATCCTCGGGTGGAAGGACCCGCGTGTGCTCGCCGAGAGCTTCCGGTGGAACGCCCGCCTGGCGAGGGAGA
>DATBND010000097.1:0-2635 GCA_036554505.1 Actinomycetota bacterium
GCCCCCTGAAGGAAGCCGGGCTTGTCCGCCTTGCCCTGGGTCGTCCTGTACTCGTAGACCGCGGGGTTGCCGTGCCACTCCCCGACCTCCGCGTGCTCGTAACGCCGTTCGGGAAGGTAGGGAGCGTGCGGAGCGTGCGGCGTGAACGCCACCATCCACGGCTCGGCGTCGGCCGCCGCCTCCGACTTCCAGAGGAAGTCGATCACACGGTTGCCGAGCACGTCGGTCGAGTAACCCCTTATCTCCTTGTAGTCCCCGTTCACGTTGTAAGTCGCGTCGTTGTAGCGGCTGCCGCCGAGCAACGTCATCCACCGATCGAAGTATGGCGGCGGACGTCCACCCCATCGATTGAGGAACTTTCCGAACAAGGCAGTGCGGTAGCCGGCCGACTTCAAGTAGTACGCGAGCGTCGTCTCGGGGTTGATCTCCCGGCCGAGAGCGTTGTTCTTCACGGGGTGGTTGTGCACGTAGCGGCCCGTCATGATGCTGGCGCGTGACGGGCAGCACTGCGGGGTCGTGGCGAACGCATTCGGGAACGAGCGGCCCTCGTCGACGAACAGGCGGTGTGTCGCCGGCATCACCTCGATGCCCTCCCGCTGGTCGTCGGTGACGATGATCAGGACGTTGGGAGCCACGGTCTCCTGGGCGGCCGCGTCCTCGGCCGGACGTTCGCTCGCGAAGACGGTCGCGATCAGCGCGACGACGCACAGAGCCTTGCCACCTCGTGTCATGAAGTAGCGCTACCAGACCGCAGGATCGGCCGCAGGTGCCGGAACCAACCTCGCCAGCTCGACGAGCGTCGCCTCGAGCGCGAGTGACTGGTTCGCGTTGAGAGGGAGCGCGCCGCGCGTCTCGATGCAGCGTTCCACTGCAGATACGAGCCCCCCGTCGGAGATCGCCGAGGCCGCCCACGTCTCGATCTTTTCGAGTAGGTCGATGTTGACGATTGCCTCAGCCCCGCCGCGACGGAACGCGAGCACGTCGCGGTAGAAGGAGGCCAGCGCCTGGAGCGCGTCGCCGAGGACCTCCTCCTCGAGACGCCTGACCTCGCGCTTGTGCCGCTTAGCCAGCGCGTTGCGCGCCGCCGCCGTCCCGCGTGCCTCACCGGTGGCTTCGGCGAGCTCGACGACCTCCTCTTTCTGCAGCGTCTCGAGGCGTTTGCCGGCGGCCTTTGCCTCCTCCAGGATCTCGGCTGCCGCGTCGAGCGCCTCGACGGGAGAGAACAACCGGTCGACCACCGTCATCCACAGCGCGCGCCGTTCTGCAGCGGCCTCGTCCAAGGCCAGCGCCCGAGCCCTGGCAAGGTCCCCGTCCGACAGCCGCGCGGCCAGCAGGGCGTGCTCGTCCGACGCGCCTTCCGAGGTCAGGAGCTCGACCGTCCTCTGCTCGGGCACCGGCTCGAGCCGGATCACGCGACATCGTGACCGGATCGTGTCGAGCAGCTCGTCCTCCTCGCCGGATATGAGGATGAAGACCGTGTCCGGTTGGGGCTCCTCCAACGTCTTCAGCAAGACGCTCTGCGCGGCAGGGCTCATCCGATCGGCCTCTTCGATGACGAACACCTTCCAGCGCGCCTCGAACGGCGAACGCGCGGCCTCCGGGATGACCGACTCACGGATCACGTCGATCGGGATCAGTGGCCCTTCCGGCGCGATGCGGTGGACGTCCGGATGGCTGTCGCGCGATATGCGCGCGCAAACGGAGCACGAGCCACATCCGACGAGCGGCTGAACCGAGCAATTGATCGCCGACGCCATGGCACGCGCCGCGGCCCCCTTTCCCGAGCCACTCGGTCCCAGAAGCAGCCAGGCATGCGCGACCTGGTCCGCCGCGATCTGAGCGGCGAGCGCGGCGGCGGAACGCGACCCCGCGAGCGGATCCCACACGTTTGTCATCGGGGAACGGCTCCCGGAGGCGTGGTCGGAACGGGCAACCCGGCGAGTCGGTCGCGCGAGCGGTCCTCGAACGCCTCGATGACCTCTCCATGGATGTCGGCCTGTGGTCGCGCTGCATCGAGCACGACGAAGCGCGTCGGGTAACGCTTGGCGATCTGCATGTATGCGGCGGTGACGCTCTCATGGAACTCGCCGGTCTCCTTCTCTATCCGGTCGCGTTCGCCCGACAGCCGCTCGAAGGCGGTCTCCGGATCGATCTTCAGGAAGAAGACGAGGTCCGGCATGAGCCCCCCCGTGGCCCATTCCGAGATGTTGTAGATCTCCTCGAGCCCGAGGCCGCGGGCGAGGCCCTGATAGGCCAGCGAAGAATCCACGAACCGATCCGACACGACGATCTTTCCGGCCGTGAGCGCAGGCTTGATCACCTCTGCGACGTGCTGGGCTCGGTCGGCCGCGTAGAGAAGCGCCTCGGTACGCGCGTCCATCGACACCGACTCTGGATCGAGCACGAGGTCGCGGATGCGCGACCCGATCTCGGTCCCGCCCGGCTCGCGCGTCGTGACGACGTCGTCGCCACGTGCCTCCAGCCATTCGACGAGAGCGGTCATCTGCGTCGTCTTGCCGGCGCCCTCGCCGCCCTCGAACACCACGAAGACGCCGTGCCGGGTGAACGGCTCGCCGGGCGACAGCGGGCGTCCCCGCATCGAGCCCCACAGGTCGGCCAGCACGGGCACGCCGTG
>DATBND010000120.1:0-4354 GCA_036554505.1 Actinomycetota bacterium
GTCGGCGAGGGTGACGGGCTGGCGTCGGCCGAGGCCGGCGAGGTGCTACTCGGAGAAGCCGTTCTCATGTCGCACTGCACCGGCCGATACACCCCGCCCTCGAACTCGGACTTGTAATAGAAGTCGTAACCCCGGCACTGAGGTCCGAGCCGGTCGATCACCTCGAGCGCGGTTCGGTCGACGTCATCCAAACGACGCGGTGTCTCGTCGTTGGAGGGAGGTGTAACCGGCCGATTGCCGTCGTCGAGCTCGACCGCGGCGAACGCTCCGGTCCCGAGCACGGCCGCGGCGGCCAGGACGAGCGCGGCCACGCGGCGTCGTGCAAGCGCGCGCGCCCGCGACCTCACCATGTCCAATCGGGTGTCCGCGACCGGGATCCCCTCGGCCGAGTCGTCGAATAGCGCACGCAGGTCGTCAGTCATGGCGAATCTCCAGTCCGTCTCGAAGTGTCTGGCGGCCACGCGAGAGATGAGCCTTCACGGTGCCTTCGCTGACGCGCATGAGCGTCGCGACGGCATGCACGGACAGATCGCCCACGTAGAAGAGGACCAGTGCCTCCCGCTGACGCCGGGGTAACAAGTGCAATGCACGTTGAAGGTCGACGGCGTTCGATGTAGGGGCCGCAGCGTCCGTCTCCATCGGTTCCGCGACCGGCACCTCGCGCCGTCGCCTGCGGAGAAGGTTGAGAGCAGTCGTCATGACCCACCCCGCGACCCATTCCTGGCCTCCCAAGCGTCGCCATCGAGCGAACGCGCGCGCGAACGCTTCCTGTGTCGCCTCCAGCGCGTCGTGATCGTGGCGCGCGAGAAACCACGCCGCGCGGTAGACACGTGGGAACTCGCGCCGGTAGAACTCCTCGAAGGTCACACCGATGCCCTTGACTCCCGCCGACAGCCCGATTCCCTCCACGACCAGTAAAGCCCGCGGACCGTCGTTTGGTTGAGTGGGGACCTTTTACTCGCCTACGGCGCCGTCGGCCATCTCACGCAGCAGGTCCATGTGGCCGACATGCCGCGCGGTCTCCTGGACGAGGTGGGCGTAGATCCATCTGACGGTCCTGCGTTTGCCGCCGACGGCCTTGCGCGTCTCCTCGTCCGGCGACATGCCGGCAATCGCGGCATCCGCGCGCGCCCACTCGTCCCGGTAGGCCGCGACAACGCTCGCGGGACTGTCGTCTTTGGAGAGCCGGAAGTCGTCGTCGGCGTCTACGTCCGCCCACGGATCGGGGACGTCCTCACCCCCGGCGACGATCGAGATCCAGAAGCGCTCGACGGACGTGAGGTGCTTCACGATCCCCATGAGGCTCAGCGCGGGCGAGGTAGGTATCGGTGTAGCGGCGGCATCCGCGCGGCTCAATCCGGCGATCTTGTTCACTACGGTCGCGCGAAGGAACTGGAGGAACTGCCGCTGCAGCTGCGTCTCGTCACGCGCCCACGTCTGCGGCCACGAGCGGTCGACGGTCTCGGCGGGCACATCGCGAGAGCTCAGGCGCGGCCTCCGGTCGTCACGCTTCCAGGATAAGGGTGAAGCTCGAAGGGGCTAGCGGCTGAGGATCAGCGTGCGACGAGGACGTGCGAATGCCGGTTGCACACGCCCGTGAGAGAAGCTGTGTCGGCGGCGTCGAACGCGTCGCTCGGATACGCGCAGAACAGGCGGAAGCGATGGGATGCGGCGAGCTCGTTCCAGTGATCCTCGAGCGCCATCGCGCCGGCCACGTCACCGTCGCTCACAAGCAGCGCCACCATCTCGCCGAAGACTCGCACCTACCCGCCTCCCGCCGCGGCTCGACCGAGGATGTTGCCGATCACCTCGGCGAAGCGAATCGGATCCAGGTGACCGTCGACGGTGAACGCGTCCAGCGTCTGTTGGGCGTCGTGCGACTCGAACAGCCCGCTCTCGCGCGCCGCCTCGACGTCGGTCGCCGTCGCCAGCTCGCGATCGATCGCGCTCCTGTGCTCGGGCGTCGCAATGACGATCGCCACCTCGCCTTCTTCGATCCCCCGCGACAAGAACGTGCGAACCGAGGCAATCAACGCGGCGTCGTCGTCGTAGAGCTCGACGAAGTGGTCGTCTCGCGCGCCCATACGCGGTTCCAGCATGGACGGCTCGAGGTCTCTGAAATTGACGGACATCGGCTGCACACCCCTTATGGATCGACCTTGATTGTATTTCCGCCGGCGGTGCCTCTAAAACCGGTCGCTGGCTCGGGTTGTCGTTCGCCCCGATTCTCGTGCTCCGTCCCGGTCGCCTAGCCTGGGGGCCGTGTCCGAGATCCGAGGCGAGCGCGTCGTGCTGCGGCCTCTCGAGCCCCGCGACCACGACGCGCTGCGAGCCATCCGGACGACCCCCGAGGTCGCCCGCTGGTGGGGTCCGCTGGAGGACGACTTCCCCGAGGGCGACTACCCGGACGGAACGCGCCTGGCGGTGCTCGTCGACGGCCACGTCGCCGGAATGGTGCAGTACGAGGAGGAAGCGGATCGGTCCTGGCGTCACGCCGACGTGGACATCTTCCTGGCTCCCGACCACCACGGCGCCGGTCTCGGCACCGACGCCATGCGCACGGTCGCCCGATACCTCGTCGAAGAGCGAGGCCACCACCGGCTCACGTTGTCGACGAGTCCCGACAACGCAGGAGCGATCCGCTGTTACGAGAAGGTGGGCTTCACGCGCATCGGGATCGCGCACGCCAGCGAACGCGATCCCGTGACGGGCACGTGGAACGACGAGCTGCTCATGGACCTCGTCGCCCTCGACGGCACGCTGCCTACGTAACGAGACCCCCTCTCGTCGGATGAAGCGAGCCCACGCGCCGGTCACGGCACGTGGGCTCGGACGAGACCAGATCCGACGGCCCCTCGGCCGCGCCAGTCCTACCTGGTTGCCGCCTTCTTGTACTGGCGCACCGACAGCGGGACGAAGATCGCCAGGATGATCGCGACCCAGATCAACGTGTAGAGGATCGGGTTGCGTAGCGACCACACCGTCCGCTCCGGCAAGTCGCCCAGGTTGCCGAACGCCTCGCGCGCCGCCTGCGCCACCGACGACACCGGGTTCCACTCGGCGAAGGTTTGGAGGGGACCCGGCAGGCGGTCGCTCCGTACGAACGTGTCCGCGATGAACGTCAGCGGGAAGATGAACATGAACGAGGCATTGTTCACGACCTCGACGCTCGACACCTTCAGTCCGACAAAGGCCATGATCCACGAGACCGCATAGGCGAACAGCAACAGCACCAAGAATCCGGAGATCGCGTCGAGCGGCGAGGTGTGGATGCGCCATCCCACGAGGAGTCCCGTGATCGACATCACGAGAATGGACGTCATGTTGTAGAAGATGTCGCTCGCCGTCCGTCCGAAGAGGACCGCCGAGCGCGCCATGGGCAAGGACCGGAAGCGGTCGATGATCCCCTTGGTCATGTCCTCGGCGAGCCCGGCTCCCGTGAACGTAGATCCGAAGATCACCGTCTGAGCGAAGACGCCCGCGATCAGGTACTCGCGATAGTCGACCCCCGGCATGGCGATCGAGCTGCCGAAGACGTAAGCGAACAGCAGCACGAACATGATCGGCGACATCGTCGTCCAGATCAGCACCTCGGGGACGCGCTTGATCTTGATCAGGTTGCGCTTCGCGACGACCGCGCCGTCCGCGAATGCGAGTGCCACCTGTCTCATCGGACGGCCTCCTTCTCTCTCTCACGCCGCTTGCCCTTGCGCTCCTCGGCCGGCGGCTCGTCGGGGTCCTCGGCGACCTCCTCGGCCGCGTGCCCGGTGAGCGACAGGAACACGTCGTCGAGCGTCGGGCGACGAAGGCCTATGTCTACGACCGCGATGTTGGCGTCGGACAACCGCTGGAGCACTTGCCGGAGCGTCTCGGCTCCTCCGGTGACGGCGGCGGTCACGCGCCGGGTCTGCTCGTCGACCTGGACGTCTCCCACCGAGAGCCCGCCGAGGCGCGTCTGCGCCGGCGGCATGTCGGCGGAGTTCGCCACGACGACCTCGACCCGCTCGCCGCCGAGCTGGGTCTTCAACTCGTCGGACGTGCCGTGGGCGATCACGCGACCGCGGTCGATCACGATGATGTCGTCGGCGAGACGGTCGGCCTCCTCCATGTACTGCGTCGTCAGCAGGACGGTCGAGCCGCCCCGTACGAGCTCCTGGATCGTCTTCCACATCTGCGCCCGGCTGCGTGGGTCGAGACCGGTGGTCGGCTCGTCGAGGAAGACGACGTCGGGCTTGGCCACGAGCGCCGCGGCGAGGTCGAGGCGACGGCGCATGCCTCCCGAGTAGGTCTTCGCCGGCCGGTCGGCGGCCTCCGCGAGCTCGAACTCGTCGAGCAGCTCGCGCGCCCGGGCCCG
>DATBND010000164.1:0-3268 GCA_036554505.1 Actinomycetota bacterium
GAAGAACACCTCGGTCCCGACGTCCTCGGGCGCGACCTCGCCACCCTCGGTCTCACGCCAGAAGTCGGCGGTCTCGGTCACCGCGAAATCGCGTACGACGACCCACTTTGCCTTGCGCAGCGCCTTGCGATGCAACGCGCCGTGCATGGAGCCGACGGTCGGGTTCTCACCCATGACGAAGTAGCCCTCGATTTTTCCGTCGGCCATCTCGGTGACCGTCGTCATGTGCGAGTGGTCGCCCGTGAGCTGAGGGAGATAGTCGTAGCACCAGCCGTTCTCGGCGGTGGCCGCGTCACCCCAATACGCCTTGAGCAGCGACACCGCGTACTTCGGGAAGTTGCTCCACCACCCCGTCTCGGAGTCGTTGTTCTCCAGATAGCTCGCGAGGTCCGGGTCGGACCCGGCCTTCGGCATCGGGAGATATCCCGGCAGGAGGTTGTACAGCGTCGGGATGTCCGTCGAGCCCTGGATAGACGAGTGCCCGCGCAGCGCCATGATGCCGCCGCCCGGCCGCCCGATGTTCCCGAGCAGGAGCTGCACGATCGCGGCCGTCCGGATGTACTGGACTCCGATCGAGTGCTGGGTCCATCCCACCGCGTAGACGAACGCCGAAGTGCGCTCGCGCCCCGAGTTGTCGCACAGCGTGCGGGCGACCTCGAGGAACTGCTCGCGCGTGACTCCACACACCTCTTCGACCACTTCCGGCGTGTAGCGCGCGTAATGGCGCTTGACGATCTGGAAGACGCAGCGCGGGTGTTGAAGCGTCGGGTCGTGATGCTCCGAATCCGTTTGGGTTCCGCGCTCCGACTTCGGCTCGCCGGAGAACACCTCTCGATTCGCGGGGGCCGGAGCGACGGGCGCTCCTTCGTATTGCCACGAGTCGATGTCGTACGCGCCTTTCTCCGGGTCCCAACCACTGAAGAGCCCGTCGAGGTCCTCGGTGTCGCGGAAGTCCTCCGACACGAGCGCGGCCGCGTTCGTGTAGTTGACGACGTAGTCGGTGAAGTAGCGCTCGTTCTCGATGATGTAGTTGACGAGCCCGCCCAAGAACGCGATGTCGCTTCCCGCCCGGAGTGGGACGTGGATGTCGGCGAGCGCGCTCGTGCGTGTGAATCGTGGGTCGACGTGGATGATCTTGGCGCCCTTGCGCTTCGCCTCCATCGGCCACCTGAAGCCGACCGGATGGCACTCCGCCATGTTGCTGCCCTGGATGACGATGCAGTCCGAGTTCTTCAGGTCTTGCTGGAAGGTTGTCGCGCCGCCCCTACCGAACGAGATCCCCAGACCGGGGACCGTGGACGAGTGTCATATACGCGCTTGGTTCTCGATCTGTATCGCGCCGAGCGCGGTGAAGAGCTTCTTGATGAGGTAGTTCTCTTCGTTGTCGAGCGTCGCACCACCGAGGTGGGCGAAGCCGCGCGTCCGTCTCAGCGGAGCCCCGTTCTCTCTCGTCTCTTCCCACGTCGCGTCGCGGGTGTCCTTCACGCGTTGCGCGACCATCCGCATCGCGGCGGCCAGCGTAATCGTCTCCCATTCGGTTCCGTGAGGCCGGCGGTACAGGACGTCATGCACGCGGTGGGACCCAGTGACGAGCTGGAAGGTCGCGCTTCCCTTCGGGCACAGGCAGCCCTCCGAGATGGGGGAGTCCGGGTCGCCTTCGATGTGGGTGATCGCGCCGTCCTTCACGTAGACGAGCTGGCCGCAGCCGACCGCGCAATAGGGACAGACCGACGGCACGACCTCGTCGGCCTCCGCCGTTCGGGGGCCGAGTGTGCGGCTGCGCTCCGACAACGCGTTCACGCCGAGGCCCTTTGCGTCCTTGCTCCTGAGCTGTCGGAGCACGGGCCACTCGAGCGCGACGCGCGTCACCGGCTCAGGCCCCTCCGACGTCGTGTCGTAGGACTCCCATCGCGACGATGTCCTGGTATCGCCCGTCGCTCCATACCTGGCGGCGCAGAAGACCCTCGCGCTCGAATCCGGCAGCCTCGTAGGCGCGGATCGCGCGCTCGTTCTCCGCGGTGGTCGTGAGGCAGACCTTGACGAGGTTGTGATGCCGGAACGCGTAGTCCACCAGGACGCGCACCGCGTCGCGGCCGTAGCCCTTGCCCCAGCTTTCCCGCTCGCCGATCGCTATGCCCAGGTTGCAATGTCGCGCCGTCGTGTCGAAGTCCCACAACCCGCAGTCGCCGATCATGCGGCCGTCGACGTCGATCGCGAACCACGCCTCGGGCTCGGTGGGCTCGAGGCGTTTCTCGAAGAACTTCACGAAGCTCTCGAACGGGCGCGGCAGCCACGGGTCGTCGTCGGCGAGCACGTGGACCTCGAGGTCGTTGCGGTGCACGTGCAGCGTCTTGAGGTCGTCTCTTTCGACGGGCCGGAGCGTGACCTTCTGACCGCGCAGCATGCAGGCATTGTCATATGGAGCCGCGGGCCAGGCCAACACGCTTCGCGCTTTTTCCACCATGCGAGTGGTGCGAGAATCCCCGCATGCGAAGGAAGGCGGGACGTGGCCGGCCGGCGCGATCGCCGTTGGCGGCGCTCTGGCATCGCTCGCGCGATTCGATCGCGTCCGTGGGGAGCCTCCGTTCGATCGCCTCGACCGGGTCCGTCGGGTCGATTGCGTCGGCGGGGTCGAACGGCTCCATCGCGTCCGCCGGCTCCATCCGCTCGATAGCGTCGGCCGGATCGGTGGGATCGATCGCGTCGGCCGGGTCCATCGGCTGCATCGGGTCCGCAGGCTCGATCGGGAGCATCGCCTCGATCGGCTCCATCGGAAGCATTGCGTCCATCGGGGCCATCGGAGCCATCGGCTCGATCGGTCCCGCGCGCAAGATCGCACGAGACGGTGGTGTGTCCCCGGGGGCCGCGACCGCGTACCTCGTGGGCGCGATCGTCGCGCTCGCCTGCACCGCCTCGATCGCCAGGGGCCCGCGCTAGTCGGAGCCCTGACGCCGCCTGCTTCGAGCGCGCATCTATACTTCTCGTGCCTTGGGAAGAGCGCTGGTTCTCAACGCTTCGTACCAACCGCTGTGCGTGGTGCCGGTGCGGCGGGCGCTGGTCCTTGCCCTGAAAGGCAAGGCCGAGGTCCTTCACTCCAACGGAGTCGTCTTCCATTCCGAGTCGCTCACGATCCCCGGCCCGAGCGTCGTGCGACTCAATTACTTCGTGAAGGTGCCGTATCGGGCCCGGGCGTCGCTGTCCCGCCGCGCCGTGTTCGTGCGGGACAAGTTCGAGTGTCAGTACTGCGGCCGCCCCGCCGAGAACGTCG
>DATBND010000196.1:0-7276 GCA_036554505.1 Actinomycetota bacterium
CAGCATCGACGACGTCATGTACAACGCTGCCGGCGCACTTGTCGGCGCAACCGTATTCGAGCTCATCCGCGGCGCGCTCTACTACCGGCGAGCTGCCGGCAACCTCGCTCGGGGAGAGAAGGGCCCGGCCTCGGCCCCCGAAAGCTGAGCAACCCCCGGGTCGCGGGAGCGCCGAAATGCGACAATGCGGGCGCAATCGTCTCCGTCGCGAAGGAAGTCGATGTCCAAGGCCTGCCCCTATTGCGGAAACGTCGTCGACGATCACATCGAAAAGTGCCCGCGCTGCGGCCTGGACTTCGCGAACCGGACTATGCAGCCGGCGACCTCTACACCCAGCTCGCCGGGCTCGCCCGGCGGGTTCCCGACCGCCCCCGACCCGTTCTCCTCGCCCGGGATATGGAACCCCGCCAAGGGACAGCCCGTGCTGCAGCCGGTCCGGACGAGCAACTTCGGACGGCGCATCACGATCGCGACGATCGCCCTGATAGTCCTCGGAGGGCTCGGCGCGCTCTTCTTCTACGTGACCAAGGAGGTGACGAAGCGGCTCGACGACGACCCCCCGGCGAACGGCGGGAACATCGTGCTCGAGAGCCCGCTCGGAGCAGGTAACGGCAACGGGAACGGGAACGGGAACGGGAAGGGCGGCGGAGGCAACCAGGAGGACCTGTCGGTCTCCGGCTCGCGCGAGCTGTTCCGTCAGATGAACCGCAACGGGGCCAAATGCACCGGCTACAACCAGGTGATCGAGACGTCGATCGTCGACGCCGCGAGCTGCTTCGCCGGCACGGAGGCGTGGACGATCCAGGTGTTCCATGACGACCTGTCGTATGACGCGGTCGTCGCCAACTACAGGAGCAACGACGGGCTCGACGTCGCGTTCGGTGGGAACTGGACCGTCCTGGTCCAGAGCGAGAAGAGCGCGCGGAAGATCGCGCGTGCAACCGGAGGCGATTGGTCGTAGGGCCGGACTCGAGCATCCTGGGCGCCGCCATCGCGTTCGGCGCGTTCGCCGCCCTCCTCACGATCACACCCGGGCTCGACACCGCGCTTGTCGTCCGTATGTCGCTGGGGAACGGAGCCCGCATGGGCCGTCTGACCGCGCTGGGCATCTGTGCGGGCTGTCTCGTGTGGGGCGTCGCGGGGGCGGTCGGAGTGACTGCAGTCCTGACCGCGTCGGGCCGCGCGTACGACGTATTGCGATACGCCGGGGCCGCGTATCTCGTGTGGTTGGGAGCGCGCACGTTGTTCGTCCGCTCGGACCCGGTGGATGACGGCGCGCCCCCCAGCACTCGATCTCCCTGGGACGCGTTTCGCACAGGCCTGCTGACCAACCTGCTGAACCCGAAGGTTGGCGCGTTCTACGTCAGCGCGCTTCCGCAGTTCATCCCGGACGATGCGCCCGTTCTCCCCACGTCCGTCTTGCTCGCCGCGATCCACGCGCTCGAAGGAGTGGTGTGGCTCTTTTTCGTTGCCGCACTGGTCGCCCGGCTCGGCGCGCAGCTGCGGCGTCCCGTCGTGCGCCGGCGATTGGAGCAGGCGACCGGCGTGGTGCTGATCGCTCTCGGCCTGCGGCTCGCGATCGTGAAGAGGTAACGGGACCTAGGAGGCAGCGCACGCCTTCGGCTGCCACTGGGGGCCCGAGTCGTTGGCTCGCCCCGGATCGTCGAGTTGCTTCTCCTTCGTCCCGTCCGCTCGCATGATGCGAATCGTGCTGGTGAAACTCGGCCCGCCGTGCACGAACGCTATGTGCGTCCCGTCCGGCGACCACTGCGCATCGCCGTCGTCACCTCGTCCGCTAGTGAGGCGTCGTTCGTTGGAGCCGTCAGCGTCCATGACGACGATCGACGTCCTCCGTCCCTCCGTCCGGGTGAACGCGATCTGCGAGCCGTCCGGCGACCATTCCGGAGAGGCGTCACGAAACGCGTTGTGGGTCAAGCGCGTCAGCCCGAACCCGCTTTCGTGCACCACGTAGATCTCTGCCGTGGCGTCGACGTCACGGGGCTCGGTCGGAGACGACGTGAAGGCTATCCATTCTCCCGTCGGGGACCACGCGGGGTTCAGCGACGCCTGCGCGCTCGTCAACATGTACTCCGCAGAGCCGTCGGCGTTCATGGCGAATGCACGCGAGCGGTAGTCGTCCGTATTGCCCTCGGTCGCGATCTGCGTGCCGTCCGGCGAATAGGACGGATGGAGGCGCCCGGACTCGGACTCGGTCAGACGCGTCAGATCGCTCCCGTCGCGACGCGAGGCAAAGATGTCGAAGGTCTCCTCTTCACTTTCGGCCTCGAACACGAGATGGGTGCCGTCCGGAGACCAGTCCGGAGTGAACGAGGCGTGATCCGCGCGTGCGACACGATCCATGCCCTTCCCGTTCGCGCGGATCGTGTAGATCGCGGGGTCGTCCCCGCCGTTGAACGCGATCGTCCTGCCGTCCGGCGACCAGTCGGGCTCGTAGGCGTGGGCCTCGAACGGAGGCTCTAGGCCGCGCGTCAAACGACGGGCACGTCGCCCGCTCGAAGCGATCTTGTAGAGACCTTCCTTCTTCGTCCCGATGCGGGAGAACGCGATCGCGCTGGCCGCGGCCACGTTGCCGCAACGCTCGCAGCCTCCGACCTCGTCGTCGCCGGCTCCCGGGAAGCACAGGTCGAAACCGTCGCCACCCTGGAGAGCATCGCGGCCGTCGTCGCCCTTCTGGACGTCGTTGCCGTCTCCACCCGACATGTCGTCGTCGCCATCGCCGCCCACGAGGACGTCGTTGCCCTCGCCACCGGTGATCGAGTCGTCGCCCCCGAGCCCGCAGATCACGTCGTCGCCGGTGGTACCGATCAGCTCGTCGTCGCCGTTCGTCCCGACGAGCGCGTCGTTCGACGAACAGTCGGCCGCGCCCGGCGGGGGTGCAGGCTCCTCGAAGAGCTCGCAACCGGAGGTCGCCTCGCCGTTCAGACAGAGGTCGGTGTCGCCTTCGCCGTCAAGGACGTCGTCACCGCCGCGGCCGTCGAGCTCATCGCGGCCGTCGCCTCCCAGAATGCGATCTGGCCCGTCGCTGCCGCGCAGGACGTCGCGGTCCGGAGAGCCCTCGAGGACCTCTATGGCCACGAGCCTGTCGCGGCCTTGACCCTGGGCCGTCCCTTCGCGTAGGTCGGCCTCGGTCGGATCCTGGAAGCGGACCGTGTCGGACCCGGCGCTTCCATCGAGCGTGTCGTTCCCCGCGTTGCCGCGCAACACATCGTCTCCGTCGCCGCCGGAAACGGTCGTGCCCCGCAGGTCGTCGGCGCCGGCGCGTCCCTCTATGACGTCGTCGCCGTTGTCTCCGTCGAGCACGTTGGGCCCGTCGTCGCCTCGGATCACGTCGTCTCCGTCACCGCCGAAGACGTTCTCTATGCCGGCGAGCGAGTCTGAGCCACGTCCGGTCACCGTTCCCTCTTGGAGGTCCACATCCAAAGGCAGGTGGCCGGGATAGCGCACCTGATCGACGCCGGCGCCCCCGTCGACCGTGTCGTTCCCGTCGTCGCCGACGTCGGGTTGGATGTCGTCGTCACCGTCGCCGCCCTCGATGCGGTCGTCGCCGAGGTAGCCGACGAGCGTCTCGGACGCCGCGCCACCGATGAGGACGTCGTTGCCGTCTAACCCACCCAAAAAGATCGTCTGGTCGTCTGCTACCAGCCGGTCGTCGGCCGTGCCACCGGTGATCCCGCCGATCCCGGTCAGCGTGTCGTTTCCGGCCCCGGTCGCGATGCCCTGCCGGAGGTCGATCGTCACCGGAGTCTCGACCTCGTCGAAGCTGAGCCGCGTGAAGTTCGGGGCCGGGGCGCCGCTTCCGATGTAAGTGTCGTTTCCGGGCTCGGCGCCGAAGCCGTCTCCGATGAACCCCGACTGGTTGGTCGGCGCGGGACTGACGTCGAGCGTGTCGTCGCCTTCTTGCCCGTCGAGCAAGTCGGAGTCGGCGTCGCCGTAAAGCGCGTCGTCCCCCGCACCGCCCAGCGCGCGGTCGTTGCCGGGACCGAGGCAGACCACGTCGTTGCCGGCGAGGCTCTCTACCTGGTCGTCACCCGCCAGCGCGGCGATGACGTCCGGACCGGCCGTTCCCTGGATCTTGTCCTTCCCCGCCGTGCCGATGATCGTGGCGCGCTGCCCGCGACATGACTGGTCTTGGGCTCGGGCGGGGACGACGCCGGACCCGACCACGAGAGCTACCAGGAGCCCGATCGCCGATCCCCGCCCGAAAACACCCATGCAACGTCCCCTCAACTGGTCGCCGTTGGCCGCCGGCCGAGACTCGACCTGGGGACCCTGTCGAGGAGATAGACGAGCGCGACCGCCCGGCCGTTCCGTTCCCCCGTGACAATCTCGAGTCATCACAGCGCGAGGCCTCGCGCACTTCGTCCCCGAGGGCGTCGCGCGAGCAGAGGTGGACCGGTCAGCCGGGGCGGGACAGGTATCTCCACAGGATCTCGCCCGACAGGACACCCGCCTCGCCGTCGTTGCAGCGCTGGCGGAACTTCAACCGGAACCTGCGCACCTTGCCGTGGGTGACGACGATGTCCTTGATGCGGAAGTAGCCATCGATCCCGGTTGTACACGTGACGCCATTCCCATACACGTCCATGTATCCGTTTCCGCCGTCTCCCACCCTGTAGAGACGTCCCGACCGAAGCCGGCCCCCCCGAAGGGGGCCGAACTCGGCGCGCAACCATGCCCCGCCCTTGCCGTCGAAGGACATCTCGAGGCCCCGGCGCGTGCCGTACGCCCAGATCATGGCGTTGGCAAAGGTCATCGTCCGCTCTCGACCGTCGACGATCACGTCGCCGCGGGCCCCCTTGAACGAGAACCTCGTGTAGCCGCGCAATACGAATGCGTGCAACGGGATCCTTCGAACGAGTCCCCCGCCCTCCTCGAGGATCAGCTCCCCCGTCTTCCGCCCAGCGTTGCGCGTATCGAGATCGAGCTCCACCGCGCACGACTTGCGGGGACGCAGCACGCGCTTAGTGCATCCGTTCCTCTGAAGCGTTATCGCGTTCGACGTGTCTCGGGACAGGCGGGCGGACGCCAGGCGCGCGCGACCGGGGCCGGGGTTGAATACCGTTACCGGTATGAGCGGTGGATGCCATCGTCTGTCGACGTTCGGCCAGCGCACGCTCCACGGCCCGACGATCAACGAGCCGCCGTCACCCGGATGGTTGTAGCGGACCTCCCCGAAGTGTCCGAAGAAGGTAGAGCCGCACGAGTAGGTGATCCAGAAGCGAACCGGCTGCCCGTCCCTGTAACGGAGGTCGTGCACGCGGAAGCTGCCCTTCGCCGCGCAGCTCGCCCCGCCCTCGTTGTGGATGTCAAGCACGTGATGTTTCTTACGGTGCCAGAAGTCGGAGGTATTGCGATAGTTCCGTTCCTTCAGCCGGGTGTCGTAGCCCTTTGCGCCGAAGGTGAACCTGTAGGTATCGTCTTCCGTCTCGACTCCCAGGACGACCATGCCTTCGCTGTCGTAGGCGCTGATGTCGGCGTTATGCCGATTGAACGAGGCCTGCAAGCTGTCGCCGAACGAGTTGTCGTGCATGACGAGGAACGACACGAACGTCTCGGACCGATTGGACGCGGTCGCCGGCGGGGGCGCCGGTACGCCGATCATGCCGCTCAACACGACTGCGAGGACGAGAAATACGTTGACTCGTTTCATCCGCCTCCCCCCAGGCCGTCGCGTCACCTGTCGAGCCGGGGAGGGGAATCGAACCCCTGACCTGCTCATTACGAGTGAGCCGCTCTGCCGACTGAGCTACCCCGGCCAGGACGGCGCAGTCTACCGGCATGTCCCTCGCCGCTCCCCGCTTTGCCGGGCGACTCCGAACATCCGTGCCGACGCTAGTGGGTCGCCACCCAGTCGAGCATGACCTTGCGGTACGCGCCGGGCTCCTCGGTCGCCGGGACGTGGCCGCACTCGGGCAGCACGACCAGATCGCATCGAGGGATTTCCCGGGCGATGGCGCGCGCCTGGACCGGCCCGGTGATGAAGTCGAGCTCGCCCGCGATCAAGAGAACCGGCGCGCGGATCTCGGGGACGAGAGGTCGGAGGTCGATCGACTGGTAGAGACCGCTCTCCCAGTGCTTGATCGCGTCGACGTTCGGCACGACGGGGAGCCCCTTCCGGCGTTCGAGTCGCTCGGCTACGTCGGGCCGGTCCGGATACGCGACGTACAGCGGCATGATCACGTCACCCAAGTGTTTGAAGACCGCCGGGTCGTCCGCGGCTAGGGCCGTCTCGGTGAACCTGTCGAGCGTGTGGCGCGCCTCCTCGTACCAGTCGGCTCCCTCGTGGCGCGCCAGCAGGCGCTCCATCTGGGCCGCGCCCTCGCCCCCCTCCGCGGCATCGACGTCGACGCCGATGCCGAACCCGCTGACGCCGATGCACCGGGCGACGGTGTCCGGGAAGAGGGCCGCGAACGTGAGCGCGCAGACGGCTCCGAACGACACCCCGTGGATCGTCACCGTGCCGAGACCCAGCGCGCGTCTCACCTCGTCGTAGAAGCGCGCGTGCCCGAGGTGGCTGTAGTCCTCCGGCGCCGCGGCCGGGGTGGAGGCACCCGTGCCGGGTGGGTCGACGAGGTACACCTCGAAGTGGTCGGCGAGGAGCTCGGCGTCCTCGCGCACGATGATCGAAGGGAAACCCGGCCCTCCCGGAAAGCACAGCAACGGCTGGCCGCGGCCCACGACCTCGTACGACGCACGCGCCCCGCCGGGGAGCGAGACCTCAGCCATGGTCCGTCCGCGCTAGGGACATTCGCTTCCGGAGCAAGTCCGGGCGCGCGCCAGTCGCTCGGCCAGCGCATCGCCGTTCGGCGGATCGTTGCCGGTGTCGGTATCGCCGTAGAGGTTGTGGAGCTGCCACGGGTCGGCGCCGAGGTCGTAGTACTCCTTGAACGTGACCTCGCCCCCCGTCCCGTAGTACTCGATGTACTGGTAGCCGTGAGCGCGCAGCGATGCCCACGGCGGGACGAGGTGCTCTTCCTCGGGTCCGAAGAACTCGAGCAACAGCGACTCCCTGGCCCAAGCCTCGTCGAGCAAGGAGCGACCGTCGAACGACGCCCCGTCGGGCGCGAGGCCCGCCGCGGCCAGCACCGTCGGTGTCACGTCGATGTTCGCCACGAGCCGGCCGTCGATCACGCCGGGCGCGACATGTCCCGGCCACCGAAGCAGCAACGGCACCTGCACCGAGTGAGTGTGCGCGATTGCCTTGTCCACCCAGCCGTGCTCGCCCCACATGAGGCCATTATCCGAGATGAAGATC
>DATBND010000332.1:0-5905 GCA_036554505.1 Actinomycetota bacterium
AGCTCGCGCTCGAAGTCGGTGAGCTCCTGGAAGTCCTTGTAGACCGACGCGAAGCGCAGGTAGGCGACCTCGTCGAGATCGCGGAGCCGCTCGAGCACCTCGCGTCCGACCTCCGCCGTGGGCACCGGCCGGCGCGTGTCCGCACGCATGGCCTCCTCGACGTCTTCGGCAAGCGCGCTTATCTCCGCCGCGCTCACGGGCCGGTTCTTGCACGCGCGACGGATGCCCTCGATGACCTTGTCGAGGTCGAACGGCTCCTCGACGCCGTTGCGTTTGACCACGAGCAGAGGCACTTCCTCGGCGCGCTCGAACGTGGTGTAGCGCCGCGTGCACGCGAGGCATTCCCGCCGGCGACGTATCGCCCGCCCCTCCTCGGCAAGGCGCGAGTCGACGACCTTGTCCTCTTCGCCTTCGCAGTACGGACAACGCACCGCTAGACGGCTTCGGCGTCGTCGCGGAGCTTGCGAAGCTGCTCGCGCAGGTCGCGCACGTTCGACTGGTAGGCCTCGGCGCTCCACGCATCGGTGGGGGCCGAGCCGTCGGCGACGTCGGCTCCGCAGAGGGGGCAGGAGGTGGGACGAAGCTTCAGCTCCGCCCCGCACTCGCTGCAGTACTCCTGCTTCTTCCGCTTGGGCATAGGCCCCCCTCTAGCAACGCCGCGATCGTCGAGACGATCGCGGGGGTTTCAGGAGCAACCTGACGTCGAGCCGCACGACGGGCACGCGAAGCACGAGCCCGCTGGGAGCATCTGCACACCGCACGTCCCGCAGAACGGCTGCGAGCCCGTGTGTGCGCTCGCGACCGGGCCGAGCACGATCACGCCCTCGTCCTTCTCGGCGGTGTGGCCGTTGCCGTTGCCGTTGCCGTTGCCGTGACCGTTGCCGTTGCCCTCGCTCGTCGCGGCCGGGTCGAGCTTCGACTCGATCTCGGCCTGGCGCTCGCCCGACGTCCTGATGCCGAGCGCGTGACGCTCCTCGGCGGTCAGGTACTCGACGGCCAGGCGGCGGAACACGTAGTCGAGGATCGACGTCGCGATGCGAAGGTCGGGATCGTCGGTCATGCCCGAGGGCTCGAAGCGCGTGTTGGTGAACTGTTTGACGTAGGCCGCGAGCGGGACGCCGTACTGCAGCCCCATGCTTATCGAGATGGCGAACGCATCCATGATCCCGGCCAGCGTCGAGCCTTGCTTTGCGACCCGGAGGAACAGCTCGCCGACGCCGCCTTCGGGGAACTCGCCGGCGGTCAGGTAGCCCTCGGTGTCGGCGACGCGGAACTTGAAGGTCATCGAGCGCCGCGCCTTCGGCAGCCGGCGACGGACGGGCTCGGGCTGCGCTGCAGGAGAGCTCTTTTCGGTCGTCTCCTTCTTCGTCGCGGCGAGCGGCTGCGCGACCTTGCAGTTATCGCGGTACAGAGCCAGAGCCTTGAGGCCGAGCCGCCAGCCCTCGACGTAGACCTGCTCGACGTCTTCGACCGTCACGTGCTCCGGCAGGTTCACGGTCTTGGAGATCGCGCCCGAGATGAACGGTTGCACCGCAGCCATCATCTTGATGTGGCCCATGTAGTGGATCGAGCGCTCGCCCATGGCGGTGTCGAAGACGGGCATGTGCTCCTCACGAAGGTGCGGCGCCCCGACGACGTGGGAGTTCTGGTCGATGTAGGCGACGATCTCGGCGATCTCCGGGTCGCCGTAGCCGAGCTTGCGCAGCGCGCGCGGCACGGTCTGGTTGACGATCGACATCGTCCCGCCGCCGACGAGCTTCTTGGTTTTCTTCAGCGCGAGGTCGGGTTCGATGCCGGTGGTGTCGCAATCCATCAGGAGCCCGATGGTCCCCGTAGGCGCCAGCACCGTCGCCTGCGCGTTGCGGTAGCCGTGCGCCTCGCCCAGCTCGACCGCCTCGTCCCACGCCGAGCGGGCCGCGCGCACCATCTCCTGAGGGGCCAGCCCCTCCGGGATCTCGTACGCCGCGCGGCGGTGCTTGTCCATCACACGGAGGTGCGGCTGTCGGTTGAGGGCGAAGTCGTCGTAGGGGCCGACGCGCTTGGCGATCTTGGCCGACGTCGCGTAGCAGTGGCCGGTCATGATCGCGGTGATCGTCGCGGCCCACGCACGGCCCTCGTCCGAGTCGTAAGGAAGGCCCTGGGCCATCAACAGCGCGCCGAGGTTCGCGTAGCCCTGGCCGAGCTGACGCTGACGCAGCGAGTTCTCGGCGATCTTCTCGGTCGGGTACGACGCGAACCCGACGGAGATCTCCTGCGCGAGGAACATCACCTCGACCGCGTGCTTGTACGCCTCGACGTCGAACTTGTCCTCGGCGTCGAGGAACTTCATCAGGTTGATCGAGATGAGGTTGCACGCGCTGTTGTCGACGCTCAGGTACTCGCTGCACGGGTTGCTCACGGTGATCGGCCCGGTGTTGGCGAGCGTGTGCCAGTCGTTGATCGTGGTGTCGTACTGCATGCCCGGATCGGCGCACTCCCACGCGGCCTGCGCGATCTCACGCAGGAGCTCCTTGGCGTCGAGGCTCTCGAGCGTGCTCTTGTCCGTGACCGCCTTGAGGTCCCAGCTCCGGCCCTCGAGCGCCGCCTGCATGAAGTCGTGCGTGACCCGCACCGAGTTGTTGGCGTTCTGGTACTGGATCGAATGGGAGTCGGCGCCGTCGAGGTCCATGTCGAAGCCGGCCTCGCGCAGCGCGCGCGACTTGCGCTCCTCCAGCGCCTTGCACCAGATGAAGTCCTTGATGTCGGGGTGGTCGACGTTGAGCACGACCATCTTCGCGGCGCGCCTCGTGGCCCCGCCCGACTTGATCGTCCCGGCGGACGCGTCGGCGCCGCGCATGAACGAGACGGGGCCCGACGCGGTCCCGCCCGACTTGAGCCGCTCCTTCGAGGACCTGATCGTCGACAGGTTGATGCCGGAGCCCGACCCGTGCTTGAAGATCGTGCCCTCTTCGACGTACCAGTTGAGGATCGAGCTCATCTCGTCCTCGACCGAGAGGATGAAGCACGCCGCGACCTGGGGCTTGGCCCGCCACCCGACGTTGAACCACACGGGCGAGTTGAACGCGGCCTTCTGGGTCACCAGCAGGTGCGTGAGCTCGTCCCGGAACGCCTCGGCCTCGTCGTCACCGGTGAAGTAGCCGCGCGCCTGGCCCTCCTCGTAGTAGCGGGTGACGACCCGGTCGATCATCTGCTTGACCGAGCGCTCGCGCTCGGGGGTTCCGGGGGAGCCGCGGAAGTACTTCTGCGCGGCGATGTTGGTGGCGTTCTGCGACCACGACTTCGGGACTTCGACGCCCTTTTGCTCGAACGCGATCTCCCCCGTGCGGTAGTTCTGGATGAGGGCGTCGCGCGTGTCCCAATCGATCTCGTCGTAGGGGTGGACCCCCGCCGTCGTGAAATGACGGCGTATCCGGAGCCCGCCGTCCGAGGCCGTTGTAGCCCCCGAAGCGGCCCCCTGACGAGTCGCTTGCGCCACGCTCGATTCCCCCTTCCACGTCCCGGGAACGCCCCGGAACCTCGGCCTCAATTATCCCATCCCGACCCGCCGGACCACACCATATGGGGGCTCAGCGAGGGCGCTACCACTAGATGTGGTGTAAGCGCACGGATGAAATTACGCCTGTGTAATCACGAGGTCAAGGCTTGCGACCGAGAAAAATGTCCTATCTAGGCAGGCGGATCCGAGCCCCGGCCGGCGGCGGCGCATCGAGGCCGTTGAGCGCCATGACGGCGTCCACGTAGGCCCGAGGGTCCACCCCGGGGCCGGCGTAGCGGTCGGCCAGTGCCCATAGCGTGTCCCCCGGTTGGACGACCACCGCCCGAGGGCTGTGTGACCTGCCGGCGGGAGCGATCGAGCTCGGGCCCCCGGCGAACAGCATCGCGATCGACACCACGACGATCGTGAGGCCGGCGGCGAGACGCCTGCGCGCCATCGTCCTGCGCCGCACGATGGCGGCCCGGCGGCGCTCGGCCCGGCTCCACGTCGCCTCGACCGGGAAGCGGTAGACGCGCGCCCCCTCCGGCGGGACCGCCCCGGCCTCCTCGAGGCCTCCTATCCGTTCCAGCTCTTCGACCCTGATCGCCATCCGAGCACCTCCTCTCTCGAGCTCGCCCGACGGTATCGGCGGGGTGTGACACTTTTTCGCGGCCGGCGTGGGTCCGCTGCCCCGCCACGGCGAGTACGAACGTGCGTTCGCCATGGTAATGGAACGTATGTTCGAATACAAGAGAGAAATCGAACGTGTGTTCTTGCACGAGGGACCCTGCTGGGCTAGCCTGTCCCGAACGTGCGTTCGGCTCACTCGGCCGCGCGACGTCCAGACGGCGTACGAAGAGCTTGGAGGCGACCATGGTTGAGGGCCTGACCGACCGGCAGCGGCAGACGCTCCAGTTCATCGCCGATACCGTAGGCGACCGGGGCTATCCCCCCTCGGTGCGCGAGATCTGCGAGGCCCTCGGGCTTGCGTCCAGCTCGACCGTCCACTCCCACATGCAGGCCCTGCAACGCAAGGGCTATCTCCGGATCGACGCCACGAAGCCGCGCGCGATCGAGCTCCTGTTCGATCCCGAGACCGGCCTCGCGGCCGAGCGGCGCCCGGCGCGCTCGGTGCCTCTGCTGGGACGCATCGCCGCGGGCGCGCCGATCATGGCCCAGGAGAACGTCGAGGAGATCTATCCGTTGCCGTCGGACCTCGTCGGCGACGGCAACGTCTTCATGCTCGAGGTGAAGGGCGAGTCGATGATCGAAGCGGGCATCCTCGACGGCGACTTCGTGATCGTCCGCCAGCAACCGACGGCCCGCTCGGGAGAGATCGTCGCCGCGATGATGCCGAGCGAGTTCTCCGACACGCCCGAGGCTACGGTCAAGACGATCCGCCACCGGGGGTCGGCCGTGGTGCTCGAGCCCGCGCACCCGACCATGCAGCCGTTCGAGGCTCCCTCGGGCACCGAGATACTCGGCAAGGTCGTGGCGGTCTTCCGAAAGGTCTGACGCGGCTGCGAGACGCGGTTAGGGCGCGCCCCCCGCGGCAACGGCGGGGTTGAACACGACGCTGTAGAGCATCTGCTCGAAGTCCTTGCGCGCGGTCCCGCACGAGATGTTCATGCAGTCGAGCTCGAAGAGGTAGAGCGTCGTCGAGTTGGGGGGCACCACTGCCACCATTCGAGCGTGGACGGACGTGGCGAGGGACGACACCGCGGCGGAGTCCATCTCATAGGCGGTGGCCGCGTCGTCGAAGGGGATCGCGCTCTTCCGGATGTCGCTGACCTCGGGAAGCACGCCGACCTTGGCGGCCCACTTCAACATCGCCCTGCCGCTGGCCGCGCCGGCGGTAATGCCGTCCACCTCCATCACCATCATGCCCGAGCCGTCCGAGCCCTGGAGTGCAAGCGTCACGCGTGCCGGGCCCGTCGGGGTCTCCAGGTCCTCCACGCGCGTCCAATCCTTCGCGTAGCGAAGCTCGAGCGTCCCGGAGTCGGAGACGAAGTGCACGGGCCCGCCGGACATGACCACGAGGCCGACGATGATCACCGAAGCGTTCCACGCCGCGTGCGCGCCGATCGTGTACCACACGCTCTCGCCCTTGAGCCGCCGGACGCCGAACGCGATTCCCAAGACCAGGATCGGAAGGATGATCCCGCCGTGCACGAGCATGAAAAGAATGGAGGTAACGGCGACCGCCAGCACGGGGAACTTGCGAGCGATCTTCTCGTAGAGCATGCCGCGAAAGAAGATCTCCTCGACCACGGGAGCTCCGACCACGACCACTCCGATCGCGAGGACCAGCCCCGCGCCGTCGACGTTGCCGAGCAACACCTTCACGATGCCGTCGACCGAGAGCTTCCCTCTGAGGAACAGGCCCACGGGCAGGAAGCCCAGGAACATCGCCGCGCCCAACGCGGCTCC
>DATBND010000340.1:0-3828 GCA_036554505.1 Actinomycetota bacterium
GACGGAGCAGCCACCACCTCCGCCGCCACAGACCGAGGAGCCGCCTCCGCCGACCGAGGCGCCGCCCCCGAGCGACGAGAAGAACGAGGAGCAGGCGCCCCCGCCCGCGGGCCCGGCCAAGCCGCGTCCCCCGAGCAGCGACGCGAACGCCTTCGACCCGCGCGTCCGCCGATCCGAGCGCGACACCGTCACGGGCATCGCGCATCCGCACGTCCCCGGCGCCGATTCCCAGGGATCCGGCGCAGGAGCCCCGCGCGGCATCCCCCAGATGGACGAGCCGGGCGGGCTCTCGTGGTCACTCGGCCGGTTGCTCGACAGCGCGGGGGCCGCGGCCAAGAGGCTGGCGTTCCCCCTGACGTTGATCGTGATCGTCGTGATCTTCCTCCTCGTGCAGGGCGAGGTCGACCGGCGTGACCCGAAGCTTGCGAAAGCCGCCATCAACTCCGAGCTCGACCTGGTGAGCTTCCAGTGAGGGCCACCATGGGCGGCACCCGCGAGTCGGTCCGTTCCAGCGAGCTCGTGTCGCTCGCCGAGCGAATGGGCTTGCTCCAAGCGCTGCGGGCGGGGTTCGCCTTCGTTATCGTGTGCTCGGCCGCGTTCGCTTCCAACTTCGTGGGCGCCCGGTTCGCCCACGTCGCCGGCCCGACGATCCTCTACCTGTTGGTGACCGCGGCGGTGGAAGGCGTCAGGCGCGCCGGCAAGGCGCGTGGCCTCTACGCGGTGGCCGGAATGCTCCTGCTCGACGGGATATACCTTGCGTGGATCACGTACCTGACCGGTGGCACCGAGTCGCCGCTCAGGTTCCTCGTGCATCTGCACCTGATCGCCGTCACACTTCTCGCGTCGTATCGCACCGGGCTCAAGATCGCGCTGTGGCACTCCCTTCTGTTCTTCGTGGTCTTTCACGCGCAGCTGGCCGGGATCCTGAATCCCGCGATGGGCGGCGCCGAAGGGGGACTGGGCAGGCCTTCGGTATTCAACGTCATGGCGTTCTGGCTCGTCGCGCTGGGAACGGCGGTGTTCTCGTCCGTCAACGAACGAGAGATCAGGCGCCGCAACCGTGACCTCCAGAGCCTCGCGGAGATGGGTGTCGAGCTCGAAGAGATCAGCGACGCGAGCGAGGTCGCCGATGTCCTCCTCAGGAAGGTGTGCGCCACCTACAACTTCAATCGCGGCGTCGTCCTTGCGGGCCGTCGAGGCGAGGAGCTGTCGCTCCTGGCGTCGCAGGGCAGCGAGGGCCACGAGGCCTCAGGCGGGATCGACGCGGCCGTGCAGCGGTCGTGGTCGGCGCGCGGCCCGATCGCTCTCAAGGCGCTCGATCCGACCGACGACCCCCGGCTCAGCTCGCTGCTCCCGGGAGCCCGCAACGTCATCGTCGTTCCTCTCATCGCCGACGGCGCGGCTTTCGGCGCTCTCGTCGTCGAACGCGGACCTGTTCGCCTTCAGAAGATCGAGCGCCGGTTGCTCGAGATCCTTGCGCAGTTCTCGTCCCATGCAGCCCTGGAGATGAGAAACGCGTGGTTGCTCCAAAAGGTGCAGCAGCTGGCACAGACCGACGAGCTCACGGGCCTGGGCAACCGCCGCGCCTTCCAGACCGCGCTGCAGCAGGAGGTCGCCCGCGCTACTCGCGAGGGCAGCGAGCTCACGCTGATAATGCTCGACCTCGATCACTTCAAGCTGCTCAACGACGTCTACGGGCACCTCATCGGAGACGAGGTCCTGCGACAGGCTGGCGCCGCGCTCCGCTCGCACTGCCGCGAGTTCGACACCGCGGCGCGCTTCGGAGGCGAGGAGTTCGCCATCCTTCTACCGTCGTGTACGAGCAAGGAGTCGTTCTCGGCCGCCGCCCGTCTGCGTGAGGTGATCGCCGACCTCCAGTTCGAGGTGCCGGTCACCGCCAGCGCCGGCATCGCGACGTTCCCGGTGCACGCGCAGGACCCGATGACGCTGCTTCGTGCGGCAGACGATGCGCTCTACGAGTCCAAGCGCTTGGGCCGCAACCGCGCTACCCGAGCGCGGCGTCCGGACATCCGGTGGCACGAGGAGCGCGGTACCGGTGACGACGGACGCGGGGCCGACAGCGACCTCCGCATGCAGGAGCTCTAGCCCTACCGAGGGCGGGGCTTCACACACCCGTTTCGTCGCGCGGGCCGCGGGGGTTAGCCTCTGGGCCGGCTGCGAAGACGAGATGCACTAGTCGATGGAGGGGCGTTGGCAGGCGAGGGAAAGAACATTCTGATCGTCGACGACGACGAGTCGTTGATGCGCTTCCTCCGGCTCTTCCTGGAGATGGAGGGCGTGGGAGAGGTCCGCGGCGTCACGAATGCGGAGGAGGCCCTCGCGGTCGTCGACGAGTTCCGTCCCGACATCGCCGTCGTCGACTACTGGATGCCGCCCGTGCACGGCAACGAGACCGCGCTAAGGCTGCGCGAGAAGGTTCCGGGCGTGATCGTCGTGGCGTTCTCCGGGCTTCTCGAGGAGAAGCCCGACTGGGCGGATGCGCTCTTCATGAAGAGCGAGCTGTTCGACATCGCGTCCCTCAAGGAGATGCTCGAGCGTACCGACGGCTAAGACAAAGAGGCCCCGGGGTCTTCGTACCCCCCGGGGCTCTTCGAGTGCGACGCCTCTTGTGCTGCCTAGGTCGACTTCGCGTTGACGACGTTGGACTTCGCGCTGGTGTTGCCGGCCTTGTCGTACGCCACCACGTGGTAGTAGAAGACCTTCCCCTTGGTGACCGCCGTGTCCTCATAAGTGAGGGCGGTGGTCGTTGCGATCTGCGTCCACGGGCCCGCCGACGCCGTCGCCTTGAACACCTTGTAACCGGCGAGCCCGCTTCCGCCGGAGTCGGTGGACGCCATCCACGAAAGCGTGATCTTGCTCCGGCCACCGGTCCCCTTGAGGCTCTTGGGCGCGGTCGGAGCGACGGTGTCCGAGGTCGTCTTGGCGGACGCGCTCGCCGGAGCGGACTCGCCGCCGGCGTTGAACGCCGCGAGCCGGTAGTAGTAGGTGGTGCCCGTCGCGAGCCCGGTGTCGCTGAACGAGGTCCGGTTCGCCGCCAGCGACGTGACGGAGGTCCACGGTCCGGACGTCGACGTCGCCCGCAGCAGCCGGTAGCCGTCCTCGCCTGAGACGTCGCTCCATGCCAGGTTGATCTGGCTCGTCGACGCGCCCGAGGCAGTGAAGGTCGCCGGGGTCGCCGGCGGGGCCGGCGGCGGAGGCGGAGCCACCACGTCCCCCGGGAAGGACGCGTCGAGCCAGTACGTGCCGCTTCCCTGGACCGACGTCACCTGCACGGTGTAGTTGCCGGTGGTGGTCGGCAGGTAGCCCAGCGTCTCCTGCCTCTTGTTCTTGTAGAACGACGTTGCGACGGTCGCGCCCGAGGGGTCCAGCAGCGTTACGTCGAAGTCCGTCGTGCCCCCTTCCGTCCAGCCCGGCGTCACCATCGTGATGGCGATCGGGAAGTTCGTCTGGGTGACGGCGAGCGTGTGCGCGTTGACGCTGCCCGAGCCGGCCAGCTCACCTTGCGCGAACTTGTGCGTGGGCACCGAAGGCCCTCCCGGGCCCGTGGCGGCAGAGGCGGCGTCGATCGCGGCGTACGCGTCCAGCCGGCCGTACCCGTAGTCGTTGTCCGGTCCCTGCGGCCCCCAGTCAACAGCCGACGAAGTGATGAGATTGCGCATCGGCAGGGACATGGTGGCGTCGTAGACGCCGTCGAGGCAGTCGGATGAGGTATCCGACGCGGGGCATGCGCTGCCGGTCGAGACGAGCGACGGGTTCGCGTCCAGCATCAGCGCGCCGACGCCTGCCGCGAACGGAGCGGCCTGGCTC
>DATBND010000372.1:0-2259 GCA_036554505.1 Actinomycetota bacterium
CCCGGGTTGCTGATCCTCGATCTCGACGCCGGGAGGCGCGAGCTCCTGGACGCGGTTCAGGCCGCGCGCGCCGCTGGCCTCGTGCCGGGAAGAGTCGTCGGATTCATCTCACACGTCGACAAGGAGCTCAGCGCCGCGGCCGTGGACGCCGGCTGTGAGGTGTTTCCGCGCGGCAAGTTCTGGCGCGCTCTCGAGAAACTCTTGTCGTAGGAACCCCCGCGATCGTCTCGACGATCGCGGCGTCGCCTAAAGCGGCTACGAGCGGCCCGTCGTGACGAAACGGTCGAACGGCCGGCCTTTGGCAGGGACGGCGGTCACCTCGATCCGGTCCGGGCCGGCGGTGACGTACAGGAAATGGTGGATCGCCTTGCACTTCGCCGAGTAGGACTTGTCGGTGCAGTCGTAGAGCCCGGCCCCTCCCCCGCCGGTCACGACGTACCTGATCCCCTTCAGGTTGCGCGTCACCGCGTAGAGGTGGTCGTGGCCGTTCAGCACGAGGTCCACCCCATGTTCCCTGAAGATGCGCGGCAGCGCGGGACGGAAGCCGGGCGTCGAGCCGTGTCCGGAGCCCGGTGAATACACCGGATCGTGGAAGACCACGACCGTCCAGCGATCGTCCTCCTCCGCCACGAGGGCGCGACGCAACCACCGCTTTTCGATCGAGTTGGAGTCGACCATCACGAAGCGCACGCCGCCGGAGCGGACGACATAGTCGCGACCACCCATTCCGAACTTCGGATGCGCGATCTCCTTGCGGCCGTTCGCCGTGATGACGTCGTGGTTTCCGAGCGTCGCGTGGAACTGCACGCCCTTGCGGCGGAGGCAGCGATACGGGCGACTGAACTCGCGCTTGAACAACGCAGGGTCCCCGTCGGGGTAGATGTTGTCGCCCGTCGTGAGCGCCGTGTCGAACGGGTGCTGCTCGTGCCAGTCGCACATCCGTCGCGCAACGGACCGCTGTATCTCGTCGCCGGTGCCGAAGTCCCCTATCACCGCGAACGAGAAGCTCTCCTCCGGCGTTGGCGAGCCCGACGGCTCCACGGTGGGAAGGATCGTCGGCTGGCGCCCGCGTCGCAGGACGGCGGTGGGATCCGACTGCGAGCTGCAGCCGACGAGCGCGCCGGCCACGGCGAGGACGACGAGCGCGCGGGCTCTCATTCGGCCGGCGGCTCGAACGAGCGTTTCAGCGCCGCGAACGTCTCCTGAGACGACTCCCAGTCGTCCTCGTGCGTCTGGAAATACAACGCAAAGCCGTAGTCGTCGTCGATCACGAAGCCGAGGTCCAGGGCGTGCAATCGGGCCCCGTCCTCGGTGTAGGTGAACTCCCACGTGGCCGCGGGCCATCTCCGGAATCTGGCCGCGGCGATGCCGAGATCGACGTAGTCGGAATGCGACGCGCCGAAGGACTCCGATTGCTGCTCCCACGCGGCGACTGCGGAATCACCCGGCGTCGTGGTCCAGTCGACGCGCAGGTACGCGCCCGTCGCAGGATCGCGGAAGTCGACACTGGTGGAGTCGACCGGCTGCGGTATCACGCTCCACTCGGGCGGGGTCGCGACCGACCAGCCATAGGCGGCGTCCTCGTAACGCTCCCATTCCGCGGGCACGGCGACGGGCGCGTCGGCCGGCGTGCTGCGCGGCGCGTCCCGGCCCTGCGCTGCAGGCGGTCCTGCGGTGTCGGGCGAGTCAGAGGTGATCGACACGACCAGTAAGACGATCGACGCCAGGAAAACGATCCCCGCGGCCATCCCCAACAAGCGCCCGCGAAGCGGGGTGCGTTCTCGCGGGGCCACAGCCGGTCGCGGGGTCCGTTCTCGCGGGGCCACGGCCGGTCGCGGGGTGCGTTCTCGCGGAGCCACGTCCGGCTGGGGCGTAGCGGGCGGCACGGCCGCCGGCGCGCGTCCCTCGGGCTCGGCGACGTCGAGCAACGCGGCGCGCGCGGTTGCCTCGTCGGGTCGGGCGGTCGGGTCCTTTCGCATCAGGGCGGCGATGACGGGAGCCAGAGCGCCGGCGCGGACGGCCGGCGGGGGCTCGTCCTCGATCACCGAAGTCAGCGTCGGGATCGCCGCGCCCTTGTCGAATGGCGGGCGCCCCTCGACCGCGTAGTAGAGCGCGGCGCCGAGCGACCACATGTCCGCGGGGGGACCGCTGCCCTGCGAATGCGCCTGCTCGGGGGCCATGAACGACGGCGAGCCGAGCACCAAGCCGGTCGCGGTGATCTTGGGATCGTCCTTCAGCGACGCGATCCCGAAGTCCGCG